>NZ_JBKVCZ010000097.1:0-7627 GCF_046966825.1 Hungatella sp.
GGGCTACTCTGCGGAAATACTCAAGGAGCGAGATTCCCATGTTGCAGAGATTAGCGCTTGATTTTTTGCCTCCTAAGTTGGCGGCCTTAAAGTTGCTGTTGTAGAAGCAATATAACAGGAAATCCATCAGATCCGGCATCACGGCCTCGGCGCCCTCGGATTCCAGCAGTTCCACGATGTGGTTGTTGGCCAGAGGCGAGAACTTGACGAGGATTTCTCCGACGATTCCGACCTTTGGCTTCTGGAGTCCCGGAATTCTGGGAAGCTCATCGAAATCCCGGATGATTCCCGAAATATTGCGGGAAAACTCCATCATGTTCGGGATCCGCTTCGACAGGGACTTAATGCACCGCTCTTTCCATTTCCGGTGAAGCGCATTGGTGGAGCCGGGCTCCTTCTCGTATGGCCTTGTGGCGTAGAGGACCCTCATGAAAATGTCGCCGTAGACGACCGCCTGCATGGCCTTGGTAAGCAGCGGCAGCGTGATGGCAAATCCGGGGTTCGTCTCCATGCCGTTGGCGTTGACGGAGATGACCGGAATCTGGCCCATGCCGGCGCGCTCTAAGGCACGGCGGATAAAGCCGATATAGTTGGATGCACGGCAGCCGCCTCCGGTCTGGCTCATGAATATGGCTGTGTGGTCTAAATCGTATTTGCCGGACAGCAGGGCGTCCATGATCTGGCCTACCACGATTAAAGAGGGGTAGCAGGCATCGTTGTTGACGTACTTTAAGCCTGTGTCGATAGCGGAGCGGTTGTCATTCTGCAGGACCTCCACCTTGTAGCCGAAGGAGCGGATCGCCGGTTCGATTAAGTCGAAATGGATCGGCGACATCTGCGGGCAGAGGATGGTATAATCCTTCTTCATGTCCTTCGTAAATGTTATGCGGTGGTAGGCGCTGGAAATCACTTTCCGCTCATAGTGCTTCTTATCGCGCACGCGGAGCGCGGCTATGAGAGAGCGGACGCGGATTCTGGCTGCGCCTAAATTGTTGACCTCGTCGATCTTGAGCACCGTATAAATCTTTCCGGAGCCGGTTAAGATATCATTTACCTGGTCCGTGGTGACAGCGTCGAGGCCGCAGCCAAAGGAGTTTAACTGGATTAAATCCAGGTTGTTCTGTGATTTTACGTAGCTTGCGGCACGGTAGAGGCGGGTGTGGTACATCCACTGGTCCGTGACGACAAGAGGCCGTTCGATCTCTCCCAAATGGGAGATGGAGTCCTCTGTCAGGACCGCGAAGCCGTAGGAGGTGATCAGTTCCGGAATTCCGTGGTTGATCTCCGGGTCCACATGGTAGGGACGGCCTGCAAGGACGATGCCGTGGCGGTCGTTTTCTTCCATCCACTTCAGTGTCTCCTCGCCCTTTTTCTCCATGTCCAGACGGGAGGCCAGAAGCTCCTCCCACGCCTTGTGGGCGGCCGCTTTCACTTCCTCAGCGGGGATCTGGAAATCCTCAAAGAAGACCTCGGTCAGCCGTTTTGTCAGGACCTCCTCGTTGGTAAACGCCATAAAAGGATTGAGGAAACGGACGTTTTCCGTCCCCAGCTCTTCCACGTTGTTTTTGATGTTTTCGGCGTAAGAGGTGACGATGGGGCAGTTAAAATGGTTGCCGGCATCAGGAGTCTCGTTGCGCTCGTACGGAATGCAGGGATAGAAGATGGTCTTAATGCCCTGCTTGATCAGCCACTCGATGTGGCCGTGAGTGATCTTGGCCGGGTAGCATTCCGATTCACTGGGGATGGATTCGATTCCCAGCTCGTATATCTTCCTGGTGGACTGCGGGGAGAGTACCGTGCGGAACTTCAGCTCCTTTAAAAAGACAGCCCAGAAGGGGTAGTTCTCATACATGTTCAGCACCCGCGGGATACCGAGCACGCCTCTTGTGGCTAAATCCGCGCTCAGCGGCTCGTAATCGAACATGCGGTGATATTTGTAATCAAATAAGTTGGGGATCTCCCTCTTGGCCCGTTCCTTACCCAGCCCTCTCTCACAGCGGTTGCCGGTGATGAACTGCCGGCCGCCGTCGAAACGGTTGATCGTCAGAACGCAGCTGTTGGTACAGCCCTTGCAGCGCGTCATGGAGGTCTCGTAGTGAAGGCTCAGGATCTTCTCCATGCTTAACATGGAGGTGGTCTTCGTACTGTCATACCGCTCTCTGGCGATCAGCGCGGCTCCGAAGGCGCCCATGATGCCGGCGATGTCGGGGCGTACCGCGTCACACTCGGCGATCTTCTCGAAGCTTCTTAAAACCGCGTCGTTGTAGAACGTACCGCCCTGTACGACGACGTGTTCACCTAAATCGGAGGCGCTGGTGATCTTGATGACCTTAGGCAAGGCATTCTTGATGACGGAGTAGGCGAGACCCGCGGAAATGTCGGCCACGGTCGCCCCTTCCTTCTGCGCCTGCTTTACATTGGAGTTCATGAACACGGTGCAGCGGGTTCCGAGATCCGTGGGATTTTTTGCAAAGAGCGCTTCCCTCGCAAAGTCCTCCACACTGAAATTCAGGGAATTGGCAAATGTCTCGATGAAAGAACCGCAGCCGGAGGAGCAGGCCTCGTTTAGCTGAACGCTGTCCACGGTGCCGTTCTTGATGCGGATGCACTTCATGTCCTGGCCGCCGATGTCCAGGATGCAGTCTACGTCCGGCTCGAAAAACGCCGCGGCGTAGTAGTGGGAAATGGTCTCCACTTCCCCTTCGTCCAGCAGAAACGCGGCTTTTAAGAGCGCCTCGCCGTATCCGGTGGAGCATGAGTAGACGATCTTGCTGTCCTCGGGCAGCTGGCTGTCGATCTCGCCCATGGCCCGGATCGCCGTGGCCAGAGGGCTGCCGTTATTGCTGCTGTAAAAGCTGTACAGGAGCGTGCCGTCCTCGCCGACTAAAGCCACCTTGGTGGTGGTGGAACCGGCGTCGATACCCAGGAAGCATTTCCCGTGGTAAGAGGACAAATCGCCCTTTGTCACGCAGTGATTCTCGTGGCGTCTTGTGAACTCATCGTAATCCGCCTGGTCTGCAAACAGTGGATCCATGCGCTTTACCTCGAATTCCATACGGATTCCGGAGGATAAACGGGTAATTAAATCTTCCACGGACAGGAGCGCGCCGCGTTCCTCCGCGTTTAAGGCCGCGCCGATGGCGGCAAATAAATGAGAGTTCTCCGGGGCGATGATCGCGTCTCCGCTCAGATGCAGCGTGCGGATAAATGCCTTACGGAGCTCCGGCAGGAAATGAAGCGGACCTCCCAGAAATGCTACATTGCCCCGGATTGGCTTCCCGCAGGCCAGGCCGCTGATGGTCTGGTTGACCACCGCCTGAAAGATGGATGCCGCCAGGTCTTCTCTCGTAGCGCCCTCGTTGATGAGAGGCTGGATATCAGATTTAGCGAAAACGCCGCAGCGGGCCGCAATCGGGTAGATCGCTTTGTAATCCGCCGCATATTCATTGAGTCCGGCCGCGTCTGTCTGTAAGAGCGCAGCCATCTGGTCAATAAAAGAACCGGTGCCGCCTGCGCAGATACCGTTCATACGCTGGTCGATGCCTCCGGTAAAATAGATGATTTTTGCATCTTCTCCGCCAAGTTCGATTGCAACATCGGTCTGTGGGGCATAATCAGTAAGAGAAGCGGCTACCGCAACGACTTCCTGAATAAATGGAATCTCCAGATGCTTCGACAGCGTGAGTCCGCCGGAGCCGGTAATGGCAGGCCGTAAGTCCATGGGACCGAGCAAGTCGTAGGCTTTTTTCAAGAGGCTCGCCAGCGTTTCCTGTATATTGGCAAAATGCCGTTCGTAATCAGCGAACAATATGTGATGATCACCGTCTAATATTGCAATCTTAACGGTGGTAGAACCGATATCGATTCCTAACGTGTTATATGTAGTCATATGCGCGGGGATACTCCCCTGCCTCCTTCGTGTATAAGTAAGTTGTCGGGCTCACCGCACCCAGTTTACCATAAAATAAGAAATAATACAATCGCCGTGCTGTGTTAAAAAGTGTTAAAAAATAGTAAAATTTGTGTAAGATCGCCAAATCTGTTTAAAGTTCGTTTGACAAAAAAGGTATGGGACTCTATAATGTATAAGTCTAAGTATGCCAAGTAAAGGGGGAAGTATCTCATGATTCGCATTTTTAAAACAGAGAACGGTCTGATTCACCAAAAGGATGAGCTGTCACCAGGATCCTGGATCGCGCTTACAAACCCTACGGCAACGGAGATTCTGGAGATTGCCAACACTTACGGGATTGATCCCGATGATTTAAGGGCGCCTCTGGATGAAGAAGAGCGTTCCCGTATTGAAACCGAGGATAATTACACCTTAATCCTGGTGGATATTCCGAGTATCGAGGAACGAAACGACAAGGACTGGTATGTGACGATCCCTATGGGCATCATCACGACGGAAGAGGTCATCATCACGGTCTGCCTGGAAGAGACACCGGTACTGGGGGCGTTTATGGACGGCCGTGTGAGAGATTTCCACACGTATATGAAGACCAGGTTCATTCTGCAGGTGCTTTATAAAAACGCATCGCTTTTCCTTCAGTATCTGAGAATCATCGACAAGAAGAGCGGCGTTATCGAGGAAAAGCTTCACAAGTCCACGAAGAACCGGGAACTCATCGAGCTCCTGGAGCTGGAGAAGAGCCTTGTATACTTCACGACCTCCTTACGGTCCAACGAAGTCGTACTGGAAAAGCTGATGAGAAACGAGAAAATCAAGAAGTATCCGGAGGACACGGACCTTCTGGAGGACGTTATCATCGAGAACAAGCAGGCCATCGAGATGGCCAACATTTACAGCGGAATTTTGAGCGGCACCATGGATGCATTTGCCTCCGTTATTTCCAATAACCTGAATATCGTCATGAAGTTTCTGGCGACCATCACCATCGTCATGTCCATACCGACCATGGTGGCCAGCTTCTACGGAATGAACGTGAATTCAAGTGGAATGCCGTTTGCAGACAGCCCTTACGGATTTTTGATTGTCCTGGGATTTACGCTGGTGCTGACGCTGATCGTAGCCTGGATCTTTTCAAAAAAAGATCTGTTCTGATCTGTTATCAATGTATGTGAGAAGGATGAAAGAATGAAATTTTTTTACAATCTGGAACGCAAGTTTAAACGGTATGCGATTCCGAACCTGATGTATTATATTATCCTGATGTACGGCGTCGGACTCTTAATGGAGATGTTCGCCCCGGGATTTTACTGGCGGTTTTTATCGCTGGACGCGCAGGCGATTCTGCACGGTCAGATCTGGAGAATCGTGACATTTATGATTTACCCGCCGGGAGGCGGTATCTTTGGAAGCCTGATTTCCATGTATTTATACTATATGGTAGGAAATACGCTGGAACGTGTATGGGGGGCATTCCGGTTTAATGTGTATTTCTTCATGGGAATTATCGGCCATGTGGCGGCGTCGCTGATTCTGTATGTATTCTTTGGCACGCCGGTGTATCTGACAACCGAATTCTTAAACTTTTCCCTGTTTTTTGCCTTTGCTGCGACATTTCCCGATCTGGAATTCCTGCTGTTTTTCGTTATTCCGATCAAGGCGAAATGGCTGGCTCTGTTTAATGGTATCTACTTCCTGTACGGCTTTGTCAAAGGGGGAACGAGCGTTCGCGTCACCATCGTGTTGTCTCTGTTAAACTTCATCCTGTTCTTCTTTATGACGAGGAACTTTAACCGGGTGAATCCGAAAGAGATCAAGCGCAAACGGGATTTCCAGAGGCAGACGAAGATCATGCCCCAGGGAAGCACCCATCACAAATGCGCGGTCTGCGGCAGGACGGAGAAGGATGATCCGAACTTGGAATTCCGCTATTGTTCCAAATGCGAAGGCAGTTATGAGTACTGTTCCGAGCATTTATATACACATAAACACGTTACCCGGGAGGAAGACGAAGCCCGGAAAACCACGAAATAACCAGCTTGGAGGAAATCAATGAAGAGAACTAAAATTATCTGCACCATGGGTCCGAACACGAATGACCGCAATTTAATGAAGGCACTTGCCGAGAACGGCATGGATGTTGCAAGATTTAATTTTTCCCATGGAGATTACGAGGAGCAGAAAACGCGTCTCGATATGTTAAAGAGTGTCAGAGAGGAGCTGGATTTACCGATCGCTGCTCTTTTAGATACAAAGGGACCGGAGATCCGTACCGGCGTTTTAAAGGACGGAAAGAAGGTTACCCTGGTGGAAGGCCAGACGTATACGCTTACAACCGATGACATCATCGGCGACGAGACGATGGGCCACATCACCTATGAGCGCCTGCACGAGGATGTGAAGGCAGGCAACAAGATTCTGATCGACGACGGCCTGATCGAACTGGATGTTGTGGAAGTGAATGGAAACAATATTGTCTGCAGCGTTGTAAACGGCGGTGAGCTGGGCGAGAAGAAGGGCGTGAACGTGCCGAACGTAAAGGTCAAGCTTCCGGCGCTGACAGAGAAGGATAAAGCCGATATCTTATTCGGTATCGAGCAGGGCTTTGATTTTATCGCTGCGTCATTTGTGAGAACCGCTGCGGCAATTCTTGAGATTAAGGAAATCCTTTCCGAGCATGGCTCCAACATGGCTGTAATCGCTAAGATCGAGAACGCGGAAGGCATTGAGAACCTGGACGCGATTATTGAGGCCAGCGACGGAATCATGGTAGCCCGCGGCGACATGGGCGTGGAGATCCCGGCTCAGGAAGTACCGTATATCCAGAAGATGATTATTGAAAAATGCAACGTAGCCTGCAAACCGGTTATCACCGCGACTCAGATGCTGGATTCCATGATCCGCAATCCGCGCCCGACGAGAGCCGAGGTTACCGACGTGGCCAACGCCGTATATGACGGAACCGACGCGGTGATGCTGTCCGGCGAGACTGCTATGGGCAAGTATCCGGTGGAAGCGCTGTCGATGATGGCCTCCATCGTGGAGGAGACAGAGAAGCATCTCGATTACTCCGCGTACCGGAAACGCCGTGTATCCGCTGCCAACGTGCATAACATCTCCAACGCCGTCTGTTCTTCATCCGTGGGAACCGCCCACGACTTAAATGCGAAAGCCATCGTTGCGCCGAGCATCACCGGATTTACGACGAGAATGCTTTCCAAATGGAGACCGGAGTCCCTGGTAATCGGTCTGTCACCGAGCGCTTCCGCTGTGCGTCAGATGCAGCTCTACTGGGGCGTTAAGCCGTTCCATGCAAAGCGTGCAGAGTCCACCGACGTTCTGATCTATTCCTCCATCGAGCTGTTAAAGGCCAAGAATATCGTGAAGGAAGACGATCTTGTCATTGTAACTGCCGGAGTGGTAAGCCCGACAAACAAGCATGAGCCTGCGGCACACACCAATATCTTGCGTGTGGTAACGGTTGATTAAGTAAAATAGGG
The DNA here is from genome assembly GCF_046966825.1 of Hungatella sp. Taxonomy (NCBI): domain Bacteria; kingdom Bacillati; phylum Bacillota; class Clostridia; order Lachnospirales; family Lachnospiraceae; genus Hungatella; species Hungatella sp. The sequence continues at coordinate 7,411 of NZ_JBKVCZ010000097.1, forward strand.
GTTTTGTGGTGGTAGATACGCGGACTTTTTCACAGTCTGGCCGGAAAAGGGAGAGTGGGCGGCAGGGAGGGAAAGGTTCAGGGATTCCGAGGGGGTGGGACTAAGGGCGAACAGCCCCCTCCGCAGGGGTTCCGGTCAATTCGACCGAACGCCTGATGCGTTCGCTCTCAGTGCCCGCAAAATCGCGTCCTGAAAACGCGATTTTGCCCCTGCTCCG
>NZ_JBKVCZ010000097.1:7690-26813 GCF_046966825.1 Hungatella sp.
CTCTCCCTTTTCCGGCCAGACTGTGAAAAAGTCCGCTGAGTACTGGCTCCACAAGGGGGGGAAGATATAATTGGCCATCCGCTATTTAGATTATTTACTAAAAAAAGTATAGACAAAAAGGTCTGTCCCCAGTACAATGGTTCGTAACGGAATCTGTACACGATCAGACCTTTTTATTATGAGAGAAGGAATTGCGGAAGAATCTGGGGAAATGCCTGGCGTATGGAAAGTTTTTATCAAAGGAGGAGACAAGGCTTTGGAGAAAAGACCATTTGTGACGAAAGAAAAACTGGAAGAGATTGCAGAACTGTATCCAACTCCATTTCATATTTACGATGAAAAGGGAATCAGGGAGAATGCGAAGAAGCTGAAGGAGGCGTTTGCATGGAACCCCGGCTATAAAGAGTACTTTGCGGTGAAGGCGACCCCGAATCCGTTTATTTTAAATATTCTGAAGGAATTCGGATGCGGGACAGACTGTTCCTCCGAGACGGAGCTGATGATGGCGGATGCCCTGGGATTTTCCGGCGACGATATCATGTTTTCTTCCAACGACACACCTGCGGAAGAGTTTCAGTTCGCCCATAGGATCGGCGCGATTATTAATCTCGATGATATCACCCATATTGAGTATCTGGAAAAGGCCATCGGGGAGATCCCGGAGACCATCAGCTGCCGCTATAATCCGGGCGGGGTGTTCAAGATCAGCAACGACATCATGGACAATCCCGGCGATTCCAAGTATGGCATGACGACGGAGCAGATGTTTGAGGCGTATAAGCTCTTAAAGGAAAAGGGCGCGAAGCATTTTGGAATCCATGCATTTTTAGCCAGCAATACGGTGACGAACGAGTATTATCCGCTGCTGGCCAAGATCTTATTTGAGTTGGCGGTGAAGCTCAAAGAGGAGACCGGAGCCCATGTTAAGTTTATCAACCTGTCGGGCGGAATCGGGATTCCGTACCGTCCGGACCAGGAGCCGAACGATATCATGGCCATCGGCGAGGGCGTAAGAAAGGCTTACGAGGAGATTCTGGTGCCTGCGGGCATGGACGATGTGGCGATCTACACGGAGCTGGGCCGCTACATGCTGGGGCCCTACGGCGCGCTGGTGACGAGAGCTATCCATGAGAAACACACGCACAAGGAGTACGTGGGCGTGGACGCCTGCGCGGTGAACCTGATGCGTCCGGCCATGTACGGAGCGTATCACCATGTGACCGTTATGGGGCGCGAAAATGACCCGTGCGACCATAAGTACGATGTGGTCGGTTCCCTCTGCGAGAATAATGACAAGTTTGCCATCGACCGGATGCTGCCGGAGATTCACAAAGGGGATCTGCTCTACATTCACGACACGGGAGCCCACGGGTTCGCCATGGGATATAATTACAACGGGAAACTGAAATCAGCCGAGCTTCTTCTTCGGGAAGACGGTTCTGTGGAAATGATCCGGAGGGCGGAGACGCCAAAGGATTACTTCGCAACCTTTGATTTCTGTGATATCTTAAAGGAGCTTATATAGGATTTTTGCCTGAGGGCAGTGTGAATGAGGCGTTTTGGTCATAGAAAAGAAAAATCCCTGTGTCTTTCGACACAGGGTTGATTTTTCTTTAGGATTTTCGGATTTTCAAAAAGGGTGAAAGGATAATTTGTTACTTTGTGCATTTCTTATGTACTTAGTATAGCATACTGCCCTTGGAAATGTTTGTATATTGTTTGAATAGATTATGAAGATTTTCTTAATTCATCATCTGTTTCCATAAAACGGGGATGCCAGTGAGGGCGGCGCTTCCCATTTTGCTGAAAATGAAAAGTTAAAAAAGATAACGGTTTTTTTACATTTGGTGACAGGGAAGCGACAATTGGTGACATATTTGCTTTTGGGGCCTTACTTTGTGAAATAATTCATAGACTTTTCCTATGAAATATAGTAAAATGTAAAAAAAAGAAAGAGGGGATTATACATATGGATTATAATTCAACAAATCAGCCTTACGTTTATTCCGACAGCACCAGCGCAGAACCGCTGGGCAAATACACTGCAAAAACTTTCGGCTGGATGTTTGCCGGACTTCTTATCACATTCCTGGTAGCCATGTTTGGTTATACGACCGGAACGATTATCTACGTATTTGCGATTCCTTATGCCTATCTGGTTTTAGGTGTGGCGGAGATCGCAGTGGTTATCTTCTTATCCGCGCGGATCAGTAAGATGTCTGTCGGCACGGCGAGAGCGCTGTTCTTTACCTATGCGATTTTAAATGGTATCGTCTTTTCAGCATACTTCCTGATGTATGACATGGTTGACCTGATTCTGGTCTTTGGCGCCACTTCCATCTTCTTTGGCGTTATGGCCGTGATCGGATACGTAACCAATGCGGATTTCAGCCGTATCCGCAACTTCTTAATGGGCGGACTGATCTTCCTGGTTGTATTCTGGGTATTATCCATGTTTATAAACCTGGGACAGTTTGAACTGATCATATGTTACATCGGTATCTTCATTTTCCTTGGATTTACCGCGTATGACACACAGAAGATCAGAGCTTACCACCAGTATTACGCACAGGATCAGGATATGGCGGCGAAGGCATCCATCTTTTCCGCACTTCAGTTATACCTGGATTTTGTGAACCTGTTCCTCTATATCATCAGAATTGTGGGCAGACGTAAATAAGAGTTGTCAGAATGAGGCGGTCCGGTGCGGGCCGCCTTTTTGAGTGCTGCATACCTGACGCTGTTTCCAGCCATAGGAAATCATATTTCCACAGAAACGACGAATTTTCGACATAGGTGGAGGGAATCTGCCGGAAGTGTTTGACGATCTGAAGATTCTGGATTATGATTGGGTATAAGGATTAAAGATTTACTTGCAGGAGGTAAAAACATGAGTGACAGAAAACGGCGATATAAGATGATGATCCCATTTGTGGTACTATTCTGTCTGCTTTTGTTTTCGTTTACAGCTGGAGCGGCGGAGAGCGGTACCCGGGTGGTCCGGGTGGGATATCCGATCCAGCCGGGCTTTACAGAGATCGATGAAAATGGAAATTACAGCGGATATACGTATGACTACTTACAGGAGATCGCACGGTATACCAATTGGGAATACGAATTCTTTACCATGGAAGGGACGTTGGATGAGCAGCTGTCGGGGATGCTCACCATGCTGATTAATGGCGACCTTGATTTGATGGGAGCCATGAATTACTCAGATCGGCTTGCAGCGATCCTGGATTTCCCTGAATACAGCTACGGAACCGCGCATAAGACGCTCTCCGTATTGAAGGATAATCTGGAGTATACGGAGTTTGACTACGAATCGTTTGATAATATCCGTGTTTCGGTGGTCAGCTTTGACGGTAAGGAAGACGAGAAATTAAATTCGTTTGCGAAGATGAACGGATTTCATGTGAATCAGGTTCTGTGCAGTAAGGGAGAAGAATCGTTGGAAAAGCTGGAATCCGGAAACGTGGATGCGGTGCTGGGGATGGATGTCGCCCTGAGGGACAGTGAACTGCGCGTAATTTCCCGGTTCGATTCCCGGCCCTTTTATTTTGGAGTGACGAAAGGGAATCAGGAGGTGGCGGGAGCGCTCAATAAGGCGATGGAGATCATCACCACTACCAATCCTTACTTGTCCGCGGAACTGAACAAGAAGTATTTTACCGGAGACGAAGGGCTGGTGCTTTCGAATTTGGAACTGGAATACATCGGGCAGAAGAAGACCATCAGGGCCGGAGTCATGCTGGGGCGGGCGCCGCTGCAGTATCAGGCAAAGAACGGAGAGATCAGGGGAATTTCCATTGCGGTTCTTAAGTATATAGAGGAACAGACGGGCTTGACGTTTGAGATCATCCCCTTTTATAACTGGGAAGAGTATTCCAGAGCGGTGGAAGAAGGCACCGTCGACATGGCAGTTGGGATCGTGGATGACTATGAAGGGACCGGATCTGACAGCTGTGCGCTGACAGTTCCCTATCTGTCTGTCCCTCTGCAGCTGATTATGAATGATAAAGTAGAGAAGCTTGCCGACATGTCGGGAAAAAGGCTTGCGCTGCAGAAATCATTGCTGAAGGAGCAGAATACGGCGGGAGAAGTGCTCTATTATGACAATATAGAAGGCTGCATGGAGGCGGTTCACAAGGGGGAGGCGGACTACTGCTACGGCAACAGCTACGCGGTCCAGTATTATATGGCCGGCCATAATTATAAAAATCTGCTCACATTTGCACAATCGGAAAACTCGTCTCAGAAATACTGTTTTGGAATCAGACGGCCGGTGGATATTATGTTGCTCTCTATTATGAACAAGGTGATCCGGGTACTTCCGGAAGAGAGGATCAACCGTTTTCTCTACGAGAACGTGTACGACTCCGGTGATCTGACCTTTTCCGAATATGTGATGCGGAATCCGGAACAGAGCGTACTCTATCTGGCCCTTTTTCTGCTGGTCGTGGTCACTGCTGTGTTTATTACCGTAGAGATTGCAAGAAGGCGGAATATGGCCAGGAAAGCGCTGGAGAACCAGCGGTATGAACAGCTCAGTGAGCTGTCCAACGAGTTCCTGTACGAGTATAATATCAGGGAAGGCACCTTAAATCTGACGGAACAGACAGCCGGATTTCTGGGGTGCGAAAGGAAGATACAAAACCCGGAGACCATGGAACAGAAGTATCCGGTATTTGGCTATATGATTTCGCAGAAAGAGAATAATACGGAACACGAATGTCTGCTTCCAGGAGGAAATGTGCGGTGGCTGAAGGTCATCTCCAAGATGGTTCTGGATACTACGGGCAGACCGTGGTATGCGGTTGGGAAGCTGATTGATATTCAGATGGAACGCGAGATTAAAACCCAGCTGGAAGCAAAAGCCCAGCGGGACAGCCTGACCGGGGTGTACAATTCGGCTACCAGCCATCAGCTGATAAGGCAGGTGCTGGCGGAGGAAGACCGGAACGGTACGGGAGCCATGATTATCATGGATATCGATTATTTCAAGCAGATCAATGACTACCTGGGCCATTATACGGGCGATCAGGTGCTGGAAGAGACGGCTGAGATTCTGCAGGCGTGTTTCCGCACGGATGATATAGCCGGCAGACTGGGCGGTGATGAGTTTGTGGTCTTCATGAAGGCGGTGAGCGATCCGGAGATTGTGAAGCAGCGCTGCTTTGAGGTGCTGGACCGTGTGAAGGCTGTGACAATGGAGAAACACGGAAAAGAAGTGACGCTGAGCATCGGCGCGGCCATGGCGGGCGGAGAGACGGATTACGATGTGCTCTACCGGAAGGCGGACCAGGCGCTGTATCAGATCAAGAAGCATGGCAGGAGTGGGGGTTTAGTTATGGAATAAGAAATACGCCCGCCGGGATACCATAGAGAATGGGATCCCGGACGGGCGTATTTTTATGCAGCCGTTTTTTGTGCAGTCCCTTTTCTCCGGCAGAAAATCAGAACAGCAAATCTTTTGCCAGCTGAGTCAGCACCTCTTCACAGCGCAGAATATCCTCACAGGGCACGTATTCGTCCGGTTTGTGGGCCAGCTCCAGGTCCCCGGGGCCGTAGGACATGCAGTTGTGGCTGCCCAGTGTCCCGGCGATGACGGCGGTGTCCGTATAACCGGGGAAAAAGCTTACGGCCGCCGGCTCTCCGGTGACCTTTTGGCAGGCTTCCCCCAGTGCCTTTAAGAGCGGCGACTGTTCGTCTTTTTCCACATAGGGGCGGTTACCGGTGATCTGATACGATGCGGTGATGCCGGGAATCTCCTGTATGGCGGCCGCGATGGCGTTCTCCACGATCGTCACGGCGCTTGTCGTGTCCGTCGGCGGTACGAGGCGCATGTCGATCCAGACACGGCAGGAATCGGGTACCACGTAGGGACGGTAGCCCCCTTCAATCTGTCCGAAGGTCACGGTGGAAGCGCCCAGATCCGGATGGACCGGGCAGGAGGCGATCCGGCGGCGTATAAAAGAGATGATCTCCGCCATGGCCGCGATGGCATCCGCGCCCTTCCATGGCGTGCTGGCGTGAGCCGTGATGCCCTTCACTGTAATCTCAAACCAGGTGCGGCCCTTGTGGGCAACCTCGATCCGGCCGTTCGTGGGCTCGGTATCCAGAACCCAGCAGTCCTTCGTGACCCAGCCATCTGCGATGGCGGCCTCGGCCCCGCGCATGAAGTCTTCCTCATCCACCGTCCCGATGAAGACGAGAGTACGCTTCGGTTTTTGGCCGTCCCGGGCTTTGAGAGCCATGGAAGTAAAGGCGGACAGGGCGCAGGCGAGTCCGGATTTCATGTCGCAGGCTCCCCGGCCGTAGATGCGGCCTTTGATCACTTCAGCGCCAAAGGGGGATACGGTCCATCCCTCCCCGGTGGTGACGGTGTCCATGTGGCAGATATAGACGAGCGCGGGAGCCTGCTGCTCCCCCTCCAGCCTCGCCATGACGTTAAAACGGCCCGGGAGGACCTCTTTTTTGATGACGGGAACGTCCAGGCCTTTCAGATATTGGAAAATGAATTCTCCGATTTCTCCTTCATAGGCGCCGGGATCGGTGCTGTTGATGCGAACCAGGTTCATGGTCAGCTCCATGGCGTCTGAATTGTGGTTATCCATAATACGATTCTCCTTTTTTTCAGTTATTTCCATTATAGGGGTGAAACATGGGAATGTAAATGGAATATGCTAATAAAAAAGGAATCAGGTAAGTGGACTGTGAACCATGCGAGAGAAGTAATCCGATGTGAAGCGGCCTACCGTATGGGCCTGACGGGCCGCGGTATCGGTGTGGCCGTGCTGGATACGGGAATTTATCTTCATGAAGATTTTGAACATAGAGTAGCTGCGTTTACGGATATGGTGCACCGGAGACGGGAGCCATATGATGACAACGGTCATGGTGCCTGTGTGATAATAGTACCAAGATAGTAAAACCTGCATAAACAGAGGGTTTCGCTACTTGGTACTATTTTTATATCCCTATTTATCAAAACATATCTTTACCCCAAAATACTCTGCCCAAGAAAGGAGACACCGTATCTGAATGTGGTTGATGAACTGTTTCGGGCTGAATGGGTGAAGAGGAATTAGGAGTCAAAATACCAATGAGAGGAGGATCGCGTTCGTTTTTCCTTTTTATCCAAACTTTGAAGTAAAAGAAAGGAATTGCCACTGTGGGAAAGGTAATCGGTATCGTAAATAAAAAAGGCGGAGTGGGCAAAACCACTACCGCAACCACCCTTTCGTATTTGCTTACGAAAAAGGGATACAAAGTTGCATTAATTGATTTTGACGGCCAGAGGCACAGCACACTCCTTTCCGGAGTGCTGTGTCCAGAGCAGTTACCATTTACTATCTATGATCTTCTAAAAAAACTGGTGATGGACGAGCCATTGCCGGAGGCAGGCGAGTATGTCATTCAGACAGAAAACGGTGTTCACCTGATACCTGCCAATGAGAAACTCGATAACTTTGAAAAGCTGATGAGTGATGCTACGTTTTGTGAATATAAGTTAAAAGAATTTGTGGATACCATTCGTGACAACTATGACTATATTATTATCGACTGTATGCCTAAGATGGGGACCCCGATGATTAATGTTATGATCTGCGCGGACAGCCTTATTATTCCATTGCAATCCGAGACGCTTGCGGCGGAGGGGATGAGCGCGTTCCTGCGGGCTTATCATAAGATACAGAGTCGGTGCAACAAAGATTTAAAAATAGATGGAATCCTTTTTACAATGGATAATCAAAGAACCAGAGTGTCCAAACGGGTGAAAAGTCAGGTGGAGTATTCTCTGGGAGAAAAAGTACATATTTTTGCCAATACAATTCCGCGCTCTGTCCGGGTTGCGGATTCAGTAGATGCGGGAATGACGATCTGTGAACTGGAACCAGACAATCCAGCCGCCATGGCATATGAGCGGTTTGCACAGGAGGTGATTAAAGGTGGCAACTAGAATTCCGAAAATACCTACAAAGAGTTCACTTTTGTCTGTGAGTCTGGAACGTACCGATGATGTCTTGGATTTTCCGTTAAAGGCGGCGGTGGAGAATGAGGCGGTGGGAGTAGAAACAACGGAAAAATACCAATCTTCTCAAGCTGTCACAGAACTGCCAGAAATGGAGTTTGATCAGATGAAACCATTTTCCGATCACCGATTTAAACTGTACTCGGGAAAACGTTTGGAAGACATGGTAGACAGCATAAAAGCCTATGGGATTTTACAACCGCTGATTCTGTGGCATAGAGGAGAAGAATATATTCTTCTTAGCGGTTACAATAGACGGAATGCAGGTATACTGGCCGGTTTGATGAAATGCCCCGTCGTGATAAAAGAAAATCTATCTCATGATGAAGCCGTTCTGATTATGGCAGAGACAAATTTAAGACAGCGATCTTTCTCTGATTTAAGCGAATCAGAGCGTGCATTCTGCTTAAAACAGCATTATGACGCTTTGAAGAGTCAGGGAAAACGCACGGATCTGTTAAATGAAATCGATGCTATATTGAACGCCGATGACCATGCCGATGATTCTACTTTGTCAGAAACTGTGACGAAGTTACGATCAGACGAAAAATTGGGAGCGAAGTATGGGTTAAACCGGGATAAGGTTGCCAAATATGTCCGGATCGCCGGATTGATTCCACCCTTATTAGAGCGTTTTGACCGGGGAGAGATTACATTTCTGGCTGCCTATGATCTTTCTTTTATTCAAAATACAGAGTATCAGGAAATTCTGGAGGAATATTTACAAGGCGGATATTGTCTGGATGCGAAAAAGGCAGCTCTTTTCCATTCCTGCGCAAAGGAAGGTAATCTCACTGAGAAAATAGTAGCGGAGATCCTGTCAGGCCGGAAAAGAGAAATAGTGGAATCAGAAAAGCCTAAAACTTTTCGACTAAAACCAACTGTCATTTCCCGCTATTTTACACCCGTTCAAAGTAAGAAGGAGATTGAAGAGACCATTGAAAAGGCTTTGGAATTATATTTTTCCAAAGACGAGATGAAGGAGCAGACCGTTGTCAAGAGCAACTGATTTATGTGAACTTTATCAAAACGCTGTCAAAATGCTGACCCAGAACCCGCAGGAATGGATCGGACTTCTGGCAAGCGCAGCTAAATTTTATAAGCTGTCTTTCGATAAAAATGTGCTGGTGTATATGCAGAGACCGGAGGCCGGGCTGATTGCCACAATGAGGGACTGGAATATCAGAACCGGCCGCTATGTCAATAAACACTCAAAAGCGATTGCCGTGCTGGATATGAGCGATCCGAAAGCAAGATTAACGTATTATTTCGATTTTGCCGATACGCATGGAGACTTGGAGAGCCTTCAGAAGACGATGGAACTGATCTGGAAAGTAGAAAATCAGTATAAATCTGATCTGCTGATGCGTTTTCAAGAGAAATATGGAACTGCCGGAAAGAGTATTGAAGAAGCACTGGTTCAGATGGTTATGCAGCAAACAGAAAAAATATTGAACCTTTATATGGAAGGCTTTGCGGTGCGGGAACCGGAATCAATCTTATATGGAGCGCCACTGGAGGCTGTGAAAGATGAATTTGCCACATACGTTCAAAACAGCGCTGTCTATATCGTATTAAAGAAATGTGGTCTTTCCACGGATATCATAAGTGAAGATGCTTTTAACCATATCAGCCATTATGGAAGCCTGGAATTATTTATGCAGCTGGGTGCCTGTTCGACAGCAGCTGCGCGAACGGTTTTGAGGCAGATTTATCAGGAAATAGAGAATATCAAGGAAGAAAGGAGCCGCTTATATGAGCAGAGAAGCCTTAATGCCTCTGGAATACACCGAGAGGGAAGATGGAATGCTGTATCCGAACCTGAACATTTCAAAGGAGAAACAGTACGACCAGATACCGACCGGAAAATACGGGAAAATCTGGAAGGAGTTCATGATGGAATGCCATCCGGAACGGATGACCGAGTTAATCCTGAGGGGAGAAATCAACCGGATGATAACGAAAGTAGACGAGGAAGCGGAGGAGCGGAAAGAACAGCTGATACAGAAATTATTGGAGAATCAGCCGATGCCGGTGAATGGAACCATGATGAACCGGGCGGCACACATGAATCTTTTAATGATGACAGCGGAAGAAGTGATTATTCGGGAAGTAGTCTGCCAGATGAGATAAACAGAATAGAAGACAGAGAAACAGCACGGTCTGATGGAGAGAAAGGTTCATCGGGGCGTGCTTTTTTTGTACCACGAAGATACAACGATGGAGAGAACCGGCAGTATTATAGGGAGATTTTGACGGATACGATTTTGTATCCAGTAGCAGATCTTGCAGAGCGAAGTGTAAGAGATAGAAGAGATTTTGAGAAAGATAGCGATTCCCAGATTAGCCTTTTCAAATTCGGATTAGTTGATGAGAATACCGATGACGTGGGCGGTATTCTGGGGGAACTTCCTGAAGAAACGAGAATAGTGATTCCAGATAAAACCGCGATAGAAATACCAGTCATCAAAGAACCACCAGCATCTAAGGGAAAAGATGAAAAATCAAGTAGAGAAGAATCAGTTACAGAAAAACAAGTCACTGAGGAACAGACTACAGAAGAATCAAATAAAGATAAATCGACAATAGAAAAAACAGACGAAGAAGAATCAACCAAAGAAGAATCGACCAAAGAGGAATCAACCAAAGAAGAATCAGTCACAGAAGAACCGCCTGCAGTCAGATATAACTACGTCTATTCCGAAAATCACCATTTATACGATGGCGGTCCGAAAGAAAAATGCCGAAACAATATCGAGGCGATTCGCCTGTTAAAAACACTAAAACAGGAAGGCCGCCATGCAACGCCGGAAGAGCAGCTTACCCTTGCTAAATACGTAGGCTGGGGAGGGCTTGCCAACGCACTGACACCAGAAAAACGCGGCTGGGAAAAGGAATACGATACCCTGCAGAACCTTCTCGATGAGGACGAAATGCGGAGTGCTGCAGAATCTTCTCTGACAGCTTATTATACCGAACAGCAGATTATTAAACATATTTATGCAGCTTTAGAACGGTTTGGATTCCAAAAAGGAAATATTTTAGATCCCGCTATGGGAACCGGAAATTTCTACTCGGTTCTTCCAGACAGCATGAAAAAATCGGCTCTTTATGGGGTAGAGATTGACCGGCTGTCGGGAAGCATTGCAAAGGAATTATATCCCAACGCCTATATCGAGATAAAGGGATATGAGGATATAGAATTTTCTAATAACTTCTTTGATGTGGCGGTGGGGAATATTCCATTTAACTCTATTAAGATCAGTGACCGCCGGTATGACCGATATGGATTCCGAATCCATGACTATTTTATCGGTGCGACTCGTTCCTAAGTGAAAAGCTTAGGTGTAAATTGGAAAGCGAGGTGAAACAGTATATTTGCAAACTAACAATTCGATTGGTGGAATGATGGGGTAACGCCCAGAAACGCCAACCTTGATACTCCGACTGGCTCTGCTCAAAAGGCAGATGTTCAGAAGCTCGGTGAAGTCGGCAGAGAGTTACCGTCTTACAGTTGTGAAAACAACTGTAACGAAAGCTATCCAGAGGTGGATGGTGTAGCCTATATGCCGGAGGTCTACAAAATATCTATGGTGAGAATGACTGTAAAAAGTCTGACGAATCCTCGAATGTAAGGGTCTATAAGTAGGCTGTATAGAAATGTGCAGTTATCCAGAGGGATAGTATGTGGGGTAAAGTAAAAATCGAAGATATGAAATACCCTATGCCGTTACAGGCGGGATCAAGCATACAGGTTCAGAGAGGACACCTACGGGTATATGTATAGATAGAATTGTTGGAACGAGGAAAGCAGAAAAGCTAACCAAAGGTTAGTTCAGACTGTAGACAACTAGCCTCCTAATAGGAGGCGGTTGTCTTTTTTCTTTCACTCAGGATTTCGATGTAGTATAATAGTACTATACGAAAGTGAGGTTTTTTCTTATGATGGGGAAAAAAGATTATTCAGAACGTTCTCAGGTACAGATTGCAAGCCTGGATGACCTCGTCCCTTCCGGTCATCTGGTTCGAAAGCTGGAGGAAGCCATTGATTTAAGCTTTATTTATGACGAGGTTAAAGATCTCTACAAACCTTATGGCAGGGAAAGCATTGATCCCGTTGTATTAATGAAAATCGTGATCCTCCAATACGTGTTTGGCATCCCTTCCATGCGCAAAACAATCAAAGAGATTGAAGTGAATCTTGCTTACCGCTGGTATCTGGGATACGGCCTGTATGAGGATATCCCTCATTTCTCTACCTTTGGGAAGAACTATACCAGACGCTTTAAGGATACGGATCTTTTTCAAAAGATATTCTCCCGGATTCTAATGGAGGTGGATGCCTGTGGTTTCCTGGATACGGAAAGTCTTTTTATTGATGGTACCCACATCAAAGCCAGTGCAAACCCTCATAAATATCAGAATGAAACCATGGAAAAAGAAGCCCGATGTTACGAAAAGGAGCTGCAGGAGGAAATAGAGAAGGACAGGCTGGAACACGGGAAAAAGCCATTGAAAGAAAAAGAGTCCACGCCAGAGACCATAAACAAAAAGGTCAGCACTACCGATCCCGACAGTGGCTGGTTCCACAAAGGGGAACACAAGCAGGTGTTTGCTTATGCAGCCAATACCTGCTGTGATAAAAATAATTATGTCATAGATTTTGAAGTGACAGCAGGGAATGTCCACGACAGCGTATCCTTTTGGGAACTGTACCGGAAAGTAAGCGAACGGGTAAAATATCCTAAATACTATGTAATGGATGCAGGCTATAAGATACCAGCAATCGCAAGAACGCTAATCGAGGAAGGAAAGGTTCCGGTTATGCCCTATAAACGTCCAATGACAAAGAAAGGGTATTTTCGAAAAAGCGATTATGTATATGATGAATACTTTGACTGTTATTTATGCCCGAATAATCAGATCCTAAAATACAGCACAACAAACCGTGATGGATACCGAGAATACAAAAGCGATGGAAAAAAGTGTAAGGATTGTCCGTACCAAAACCAATGTACAGGAAGCAAAGACCATGTAAAGGTGGTAAGCCGCCATGTATGGGAGGGGTACATGGAAAAGGTGGAGGAAATCCGTCATCAGACAGGGATGAAAGAAATCTATCAGAAACGGAAAGAAACCATCGAACGAGTCTTTGCAGACGGAAAAGAAAAACATGGAATGAGATATACACAGTACAGAGGATTGGCAAAAGTGACAATGGAGCTGACCCTTTTATTTGCATGTATGAATCTAAAGAAACTGGCAATCTGGAAATGGAGAAAGGGCGGGCTAAGGAAACCCTGTTCTTTTGTCTGTATATTCGAACCAATATATCTCTATATAAAATTCAAAATGGTTCCGGGTGCATCGCACCAGGAACCATTTTGTCTACAGTCTGAGCTAACCAAAGGTTAGTTAACGCAGGAAATCATAACTGCGTGAGTTTTCTGTGAGAGCGATGGCACGACCGTTGATGTTCCTGTAATGGGAACGGAGGAACAGCCATTAGCCGTCTATGATTTTCAAATAATAACAAAGTAAACATTCACAGCTTCGAGTATGACAAAGAAAATCAAATCCGAAAGGAGGAGATGCCTGTGACAACTACGAAGCAGAAAAAGAACTCAAAAATACGCCATTTGGAGTATTATGACTTGCAAAATACGCTTGACACATTGTACGCAGATAGCGGGCGTGGGAAGATTTTCAATAATCTCATGCCACTCATTGAGAGCGAAGAAAACATTCGCCTTGCTTATCGAAACATAAAACGCAATTCTGGAAGCAATACAAGCGGAATAGACAGGCTAACGATTAAGGATATTGAAAAGATTCCCGAAACAAAGTTTGTTGAAATTGTGAGAAAGAAACTCCAATGGTATAAACCCAAAGCAGTAAGAAGAGTTGAAATTCCAAAACCGAACGGAAAGTTAAGACCGCTCGGTATCCCTGCGATATGGGATAGGATAGTCCAACAATGTATTTTGCAAATCCTTGAACCTATCTGTGAAGCTAAATTCAGCGACAGAAGCAATGGGTTTCGACCGAACAGGTCAGCAGAGCACGCTATTGCACAAGCATATGCGTTTATGCAAAAATCCCATCTGCACTTTGTTGTGGACATTGATATTAAAGGATTCTTCGATAATGTCAACCACAGCAAGCTGATAAAGCAGATGTGGAACATAGGAATACAGGACAAAAAGTTGCTATGTGTGATTAAGGAGATGCTAAAAGCTCCGATTGTTTTGCCAAACGGCGACACAATTTACCCCCAGAAAGGAACGCCGCAAGGCGGAATCCTATCGCCTCTACTGTCCAACATTGTTCTTAATGAACTGGACTGGTGGATAATAAGCCAGTGGGAGAAACAACCTGCCCATAATGTTCGTGACCATATCACGAAAACAGGAGCAATCCACAGAGGGCGAGCTTATGACGCATTTCGTAAATCGGGATTAAAAGAGATGCACATGGTAAGATACGCTGACGATTTTAAGATATTTTGCGCTACCCGAAAAGATGCCGACAGAGCATATCATGCAACGAAGGCGTGGCTTCAGGAGCGATTGAAGCTGGAAATCAGCGAAGAAAAGTCTAAAATCGTCAATCTGAAAAAAGGCTATTCGGAATTTCTTGGGTTTAAGCTCACTCTTATGAAAAAAGGGGCGTCCTATGTTGTCAAATCGCATATATGCGACAAAGCAAAGCGCCGAGAAACGGACAAACTGAAAGGTCAAATCAAAAAGATAGCACATCCCAAAAACGATGAGGAACGAGCTACTCTTATCAACGAATACAATTCTATGATTATGGGTATGCATAACTATTTTCAGATTGCAACCTGTGTGAGTTCGGATTTCGCAGATATGGGGCGAGAAGTTGATGTTGTGAAACTAAGCCAATTAAAGCGAAAGGCACTTTCCGCAAAAGGAGATTACAAAGGATTTTCGTTCATTGAAAAGAAATACGGAAAAAGCAAACAAATCCGATTCTATAGTGGCAAACCTTTGATACCCGTTGCTTATGTTAAGCACAAAAATCCAATGTGGAAGAAAAAATCGGTAGGCAAATACACGTCAGAGGGCAGACGAGAAATTCATAAAAATCTTGGCATAGATACCAGAACAATGCTTCTCCTTATGAGAACAAAGGAAGTAGGTCGAAGTGTTGAGTATATGGATAACCGAATTTCTCTCTATGTGGCACAGTACGGAAAATGTGCAATTACAGGGAAAATACTGGAATTACACGAAATTCATTGTCACCACAAAAAGCCTGTCAGTCAAGGTGGAGACGACAGATACGAAAACTTGATTATTTTACACAAGGATATACACCGATTGCTACACGCAACAAAAGAAGAAACAATCAAGGCTTACCTCTCACAACTACAGCTCACCTACGAACAAAAGGCAAAGCTGAACAAGCTACGCCAACTGGCAAATATGCAAGCCATCTAATATTAAAATGAGTTTCTTTACTGCTCGAAAATTGTAAGTTTACTTTAGTTAATACCGAATCATAAACGGTGGAACGCCGTGTGCGGTGAAAGTCGCACGCACGGTGTGGAGCGGGGGAAAATCCGAAGATAACTTCAAAGGATTACCTATCGCTATCAAAGACACTGGATTTAGTCCGTCCTGGTGGAATCATTGCATTTATTACATCGAAGTTTACCCTGGACAAGAAAAATTCTTCGATCCGAAGCTACATCGCGCAGCGTGCAGAGTTGATTGGAGCGATCCGTCTGCCGAAAAATGCATTTTATCAAGTTGCAGGAACGACAGCGACGACGGATATTTTGTTTTTACAGAAACGGGAACAGGAGATTGTTCCGGATAAAAGGGAGATTAACTGGCTTTCTATCGAGGAAGATGAAAATGGTGTTCCTGTCAATTCTTATTTCATCGATCATCCGGAAATGATACTGGGAACAATGGCATTTGACGCGAGTATGTATGCGAATGAGGCTACTACAAGCTGCCTTCCTTTTGAAGATCAGCCTCTGGAAGAGCTGCTTAACAATGCAGTGGGGAAGCTGCAGGCAGTTTATCGGGAGCCCGATACAGAGCTTGCAGTGGATGGTGATTCGGAAGTGAAAGACTGGCTTCCGGCAAGACCTGAGGTGAAGAATGGCTGCTATGCCCTGATCGAAGACAAGCTGTACTATCGGGAAGATTCCAGAATGTATTTGCAGGCCATCGGTGGAATGAAGGAAGAACGGATAAAAGGGCTTCTGGAGATAAAGGACGCACTATGGAACTTAATTAATTTCCAATCCAGGACAGAAGAGGAACGGATTGATGACGGATACCCTGCGGACTTTGACATCGGTTTGAAACGATATTTAAATGAACTGAATCTGGTATATGACCGGTTTACTGCCAGATATGGGTATGTGAACTCATTTGCCAATATAACTGCTTTTGCAAAGGATAGTGACAGTCCACTGCTTCGTTCCATTGAGGACCCCAAAAAGGACGAAGACAGAAAAAAGATCAAAGGAGAGTATCAAAAGGCTATTGTATTCTATCAGGCAACAGTGAGACCGAAAATGGTTCCGAAACGGGCAGATAGTGCGGAAGAAGCGCTTCAGTTATCCATTAACATGAAAGGCCGTATTGATTTGGATTATATACAGTATCTATACCACACGCCTGATCATGAAAATTTCAGCAAGGATGAGATCATTGCAGAATTGGGGACGAGAATTTATCAGGATCCGGCTGCCTATGATGGGAAACCCTATAAAGGCTGGGTCATAGCGGAAGAGTATTTGAGCGGTTACGTAAAAGATAAGCTGAAGGAAGCTGTTTTCTACGCAAAAGAAGAACCGGAGCGATTTAACCGCAATGTGGAAGCACTGCAACAGGTTCAGCCGCAGCCGCTGACACCGGAGGATATCAGTTTTACATTAGGAGCCACCTGGATACCGACCGAGTACTATGAAGCATTTATGTATGAGAAATTTGAGACGCCTAAACATCTGCAGGGCGGCAGTTACGGCATCAGGATTGAATTTGCTCCCTATACCGGAGAGTATCATATCACCCGCAAAAGTGCGGAACCGAATTCCGTATGTGTCAATGCAACTTATGGAACCGCAAGGAAAAATGCCTATGAAATCCTGGAGATATCCTTAAATCTGAGGACCGTGGAGGTGAAAGACCGGGTAGAATATGTGGACTCTTACACCGGGGAAGATAAAGTGAAATACGTGTTAAACCGCGCAGAGACCCTTCTGGCAAGGGAAAAGCAGGCACAGATGAAGCAGGAATTTGAAAGCTGGCTGTTTGAGGAACCGGAACGGGGAGATGCGCTTACGAAGCTCTATAACGATCGGTTCAATAATATCCGGCCCAGAGAATTTAATGGGGATGGCTTAATGTTTCCTGATTTAAACAGCGCCATCCACTTGAGAAAAAATCAGAGAGACTTAATTGCCCGTGGGATTTATGGAAATACGAATGTTCTGGGAGCCCATGAAGTAGGAGCAGGCAAAACGTTCAGCGCGGTTGTGATTGCGCATGAACGAAAACGTCTGGGAGTCTGCCATAAGCCGCTGATTGCCGTACCCAATTACTTAGTCGGGCAGTGGGCCGCAGATTATATGAAACTCTATCCTCAGGATAACCTTTTGGTTGCTACGAAAAAGGATTTGGAGAGGAAGAACCGGAGACGCTTTGTCAGCCGGATTGCGACAGGAGATTACGATGCGATTATCATGGCTCACAGCAGCTTTGAATTAATCAATCTGTCGAAGGAAAAACAGCTTTCGGCGATTCAGGAAGAGTTGAATGAGATCAGCGATGCAATTGCAGACGAAAAAGGAAGGCTGGGAAAAAGCTGGACATTAAAACAGCTCTGTGCATTTCAGAAAAATCTGCAATTCCGCTATGACTATCTGTTTCATGAAGATAAAAAAGACAATACCATCAATTTTGAACAGTTGGGCGTGGATTGCCTGATTATTGATGAAGCTCATACTTATAAAAACAACTACAGCTTTACTAAAATGCGGAATGTTGCCGGTGTAGGAGGAAAGAGCAGCCAGCGGGCCATGGATATGTATATGAAAAGCCAGTATATCAATGAGATTACCGGAGAGAAGGGATTGATCTATTTAACAGGTACACCGGTTACGAATTCTATGAGCGAGTTGTATGTGATGCAGAAAGCGCTGCAGCCATCGGAATTAAGATCGAGAGGTATTTTTCTCTTTGATTCCTGGGCAAGCACGTTTGGTGTTGTGGAATCTTCCCTGGAACTTCGGCCGGAGGGAACCGGGTACCAGATGAAGAGCCGGTTTGCCCATTTTCACAACCTCCCGGAACTGATGTCCATGTTTACTCTGGTTGCCGATATCAAAACAACAGATATGCTTCCGGAGATACCGATTCCAAAGCTTAGGACCGGAGCATTTCAGGCAGTAAAGACCATGATTACACCGGAACAGAAAGAAAAAATGGCGGAACTCGTCATGCGGGCAGAGGATATCCGAAACGGGAGAGTAGACAGTACGGAAGACAACTTTTTGAAACTGACAAATGAGGCCCGGTTATTAGCTATTGATCCCAGGATCCTGGATTTTAGTATTCCTTACAACCCGGATACCAAACTGAACGTATGTGCCCAAAATGTAGCGTCTATTTACCATGAAACTGCAGAAAAAAAGTCTACACAGCTGATCTTCTGCGATAAGGGGACACCGAAACCGGATGGCAGCTACAGCTTTTATCAGGCGCTAAAAGAGGAGATGACGGCTGCGGGCGTAAAGGAAGAGGAGATTGCCTTTATTCATGATTATAATACGGATATACAGAGGGCGGAGCTGTTTGAAAAGGTGAAGACAGGGGAGATCCGGATTCTGATCGGAAGTACGGAAAAGATGGGGGCAGGCATGAATGTACAGGATAAATTGATTGCGCTGCATCATCTCGATGTGCCATGGAGGCCGGCTGATTTGACACAGAGAAATGGCCGTATTCTCAGGCAGGGAAATGAAAATGAGGAGATTTCCATTTTTAACTATATTACGGAGCAGACGTTTGACGCTTATCTGTGGCAGATTTTAGAGCAGAAGCA
>NZ_JBKVCZ010000098.1:0-26488 GCF_046966825.1 Hungatella sp.
GTCCCTCGGGATCTTCAAGACCACCGGATACTGTGGATGCAGTAAATGCTCCGGCGGCAGCGGCCTCACCTATTCCGGTACCGTGCCGCAGGCAAATCACACCATATCAGCAGACATCACCGTACTTCCCCTGGGAACAAAGGTAATAATCGGTGAAACCGTTTACACGGTGGAGGACATCGGAAGCGGAGTGGACGGCCATACCGTAGATCTCTACTTCTCAAGCCACCAGGAAGCACTGGATTATGAAGTAAAAAAACAGGAAGTATTTCAGGCAATTGCAGAGTAGATCCTGAATTATAATATAAGAAGAAAAGCCTTTCAATCAACACATCAGAACGAATAGAGACGCCTTATGAAACATCGGGCGTCTCTATTTTTTTATTCATATCCTTGACAAATCTGGAAAATAGTGTAAAATGTGTACTTGTACCTCATTTATTACAAAACTGTTACATATATATATAATATATTAAAATATGTTACAGCCAGTAAAAAAGAAAGGATGTATTTATTACATGAAACGATTGAAACGAAATCAACTGTTCTTCGGAACTTTACTTATGATGACATTTTTATTAGGTACCGCCGTCCCGGCTCTCGCAGGGCAGACACCCGGAGTTCTGGATTGTGTGGAGGGCGACAGCGTCCGGGGCTGGGCCTGGAACAGCTCCGATCCCGCTTCCGCGGTAGAAGTCAAGGTCACAGTCACCAATCAGGCGACAGGACAGACAGAAGCCGAGTACACGGCTCCCGCCGATGACTATCGGGAAGATCTGGTCAGAAAAGGCACCGGAACCGGCAATTACGGATTTGAAGTGATCGTACCGTGGGAATCGTATGAAGACGGTTCCTATCTCGTTGAAGCCTACGCATCAGGAATGAAGCTCTCCAGCCCGAAGGTTCACAGTGTCGGCGACATGCAGGTCATGAGCTCTGACGGAAGCGCAGGAACGCTCCGCTCCCTCGGTGTCTTTAAGACCACTGGCTACTGCCCGTGTTCCGCCTGCTCCGAGGGTTGGGGACGCCATACCAGCACAGGAGCCATTGCCTCCGCCAACCACACGATCGCGGTTGACCCGAGAGTGATTCCTTACGGAAGCAAGATTATGATCAACGGCGTGATCTATACCGCAGAGGACCGCGGCGGCGCAGTAAAAGGAAACCACGTTGATATCTTCTTTAATACACACGGGGAGACGAGGGCATATGGTACCAGAAGTGCGGAAGTGTTCCTGGTTCAGTAAGAAAAATAATTAGGGCAGACCCTGGATGGTAATAAAAAGGAACAATACAAAACCGCTGTTAAATTAGAATGGGAATCTTTCTAATTTAACAGCGGTTTTCTGTACCATTTATTTTCATCAGTCCAGCAGGAACAGGCTCATCGCATAGTTGCTCAAATCAAGCCCCCGCTCGGTCAGACGATAGTAGCCGTTTTTATGTTCCAGCAGGCCCTCCCGCTCCAGTTTGTCGATCACACCGCCATAGACGTTTCGTATACTCTGTCCAAACCGGGTGATAAAGCCTTCTACCGATACACCCCGTGTCAGGCGGAGCCCCAGGAACATGAACTCTTCCATCTTGGACTTTACGCTCAGCTGCTCCATATCCTGTCTGAGTGCCTGACAAAACTCTGCCTCGTCGTCGAGATGGGCCGATACGTAGCTTTGGAAATCGGACGTATTGTGGAAACGGCATCCCTCCAAATAGGAGGAGGCCCCCAGTCCCAGTCCCAGATACCCGGTTCCGGTCCAGTATCCCACATTATGGCGGCATTCGAAGCCGGGTCTGGCATAGTTGGATATCTCATACCGCTCATACCCCTGTTCGGCCAGACAGTTCCTGGTCATGTAATACATTTCCCGCTCGGTGTCCTCGTCCGGAAGATCCGGAAGCGCCATTAAGCGGCGGCGTTCCTCCTGAGACATCTCATAGCTCTCCATCTCCACATGGCCGCCGTAACGATCGTAAAACGGCGTTCCTTCCTCTACGATCAGACTGTAGGCAGATATGTGTTCCGGCTTCAGCATAGCCGTCTTTTTCAGCGTATTCTTCCACGATTCCGGAGTCTGTCCCGGAATGGCGGAAATCAGGTCCACATTGACGTTCGTAAATCCTGCCATGCGCACCCTCTGGAAACTCTTTAAGAATTCGTCGTAGGTGTGGATTCTCCCAAGATAGCGAAGCTCCGTGTCATCCGCCGACTGAAGTCCCATGCTGACGCGGTTGATTCCAGCTTCCCGGTAGGCGACGAGACCTTCCATCTTCACCGTCCCCGGATTGACCTCGATCGTTATCTCTGCATCGGGCGCAATGTCGTAGTGTTCCTTAAGCGTCCCCATGATGGCTGTAATATCGGTCACATCCAGGACAGAGGGCGTTCCCCCTCCCAGAAAAATGGTATCAACCTGATACTCCCGTACAAAGCTGCTCTGAATGCGTATCTCTTCCAGCAGCTTGTCCGTATACTCCCGGCGCATCCGCATGTTACCCGGAAACGACAGGAAATCGCAATAGGCGCATTTCTTTGCACAGAAAGGAATGTGCACATAGATTTCCAATTTCTTTTTATTCATCATCTAACTTCAGTACGCTCATAAATGCCTTCTGTGGTATCTCTACGTTACCAATCTGGCGCATACGTTTTTTACCTTCCTTCTGCTTTTCAAGGAGTTTTTTCTTACGGGTTATGTCACCGCCGTAGCACTTGGCAAGTACATCCTTGCGCATGGCCTTGACGGTCTCTCTTGCAATGATCTTTCCTCCGACGGCCGCCTGGATAGGGATCTCAAACAGCTGTCTCGGGATCTCCTCCTTCAGCTTTTCGCACATCCGGCGTCCCCGGTCGTAAGCGGATTCCGCATGTACGATGAAGGACAGCGCATCCACCTCTTCCTTATTCACCAGAATATCCAGTTTCACCAGCTCGGAACGCTCATACCCCTTTAAGTCGTAATCGAAGGAGGCGTAACCTCTGGAACGTGATTTCAAAGCGTCAAAGAAGTCATAGATGATCTCATTGAGCGGAAGCTCGTACTTCAAAAGGGCACGGGTTGCTTCCATATATTCCATTCCCAGATAGACGCCGCGTCTCTCCTGGCACAGCTTCATGATCGCTCCCACAAACTCGGTGGTCACCATGATCTCCGCGCTGACAATCGGCTCTTCCATGTATTCGATTTCGGACGGATCAGGGAGATTCGACGGGTTCGTCAGCTGTATCATCTCACCGGTCTTCTTATAGACCCGGTAAATAACACTGGGCGCCGTGGTTACCAGGTCCAGGTTATACTCTCTCTCCAGACGTTCCTGGATAACCTCAAGATGCAGAAGTCCCAGAAAACCGCACCGGAAGCCGAAGCCCAGTGCCAGAGACGTCTCCGGCTCGAAGAACAGGGATGCATCATTAAGCTGAAGCTTCTCCAGCGCGTCCCTTAAATCGTTGTATCTGGCGCCATCCGCCGGATACATACCGCAGTACACCATGGAGGTGACTTTCTTATAACCCGGAAGCGGCTTATCACAGGGATTGTCTGCGTCCGTAATCGTATCACCCACGGCAGTGTCCTTCACATTCTTGATACTGGCTGTCACGTAGCCAACCATACCCGCGCTCAGTTCGTCACAGGGGATAAACTGGCCCGCGCCGAAATAGCCGACCTCCACAACCTCTTCCACCGCTCCGGTAGCCATCATACGGATTCTGACGCCCTTTTTCACACGGCCTTCCATGATACGGCAGAATACAATGACACCTTTGTAGGAATCGTACAGAGAGTCAAAGATCAGAGCCTGGAGCGGCGCGTCCGGATTCCCCTTGGGTGCGGGAATCTTCTTCACAATGGCCTCTAAGACCTCCTCAATGTTCTCGCCTGTCTTAGCCGAAATCCTTGGAGCGTCGTGGGCTTCAATTCCGATGACGTCCTCAATCTCTCCCACCACACGTTCCGGCTCCGCACTCGGTAAATCGATCTTATTCAGAACCGGAAATACGTCCAGGTCATGATCCAGCGCCAGATAGACATTGGCCAGCGTCTGGGCCTCGATTCCCTGAGATGAATCTACCACGAGCACAGCGCCGTCACAGGCCGCCAGGCTCCGGGACACCTCATAGTTAAAATCTACATGCCCCGGCGTATCGATCATATTGAAAATGTATTCCTCTCCGTCTTCCGCCTTGTATACGGTACGGACGGTCTGGGCCTTGATGGTGATTCCGCGTTCCCGCTCCAAATCCATGTTGTCTAAAACCTGGGCCTGCATTTCCCGGCTTGTCAAAAGTCCGGTCTTCTCTATGATTCTGTCCGCAAGGGTTGACTTCCCATGATCAATATGGGCGATAATGCAAAAATTGCGTATTTTACTCTGGTCAACAGTTGCCATTTACTTTCCTCTTTTCCATTTTTCTGCAGTTGATGATACAAATACAAAATGACACGGCAATGATGTTCCTGCCTTAAAAATATACCATTTTTTTAATTTCCTTGCAACACCATATTCAGAACTTCCGCAAGCGGTTCCATGGCATTTCGTGCTTCCTGGTATGTATTTGTCTGTGCGCCGACCTCAATTAACACGGACCTCGGACGAAGATGGAGATTATACCGGAGGCCCTTGATATAAATTTTCCTGGTCAGACCCGGAAAATAGGCCGCCGCATCCAGCTGCATCTGGAAACTGAATGCCAGATTATCGCTCCGGTACGGATTGGGCAGATACTCGATCGGTCCCTCCGGAGTCTGGCTGACGCCATTGAAAAACATGATGGGAGCCGTCGGCTTTCCATTCACCTCATTGACCATGTGAAGGCTTTCATTGACCCCATCCCGGTGCAGATCCAGGATGACCTCGATGGAGGGATTCTCCTGAAGAATCCTCGTGACCCCGTCCAGGGCATATGTATACGCTTTATTCCGGTCCAGCTTTCCGTTCTGAAGGTCATAGACTGATTTGTCATGGATCACATGATAGCCCTTGGCCGTCAGAAGCTCCGTCAGATAATTCCCGATCCCAATCACGGTTGCTTCCTTGTTATCGGGTCCATAATCGGAGAATTCCTCCTGGGAATGGGTATGGTAAATTAAAATCTGCGGTTTGTCGTTACCTCCCTCCAGTGTAAAGTCCTTTGCCAGAAATTCATCCGCCTTCATAAGATCACGCCCCGCAGTCGTCGAGGTGTGCACGCTGTAAAAATGCTTCATCATGTAGTCGTAGTCGGCCAGCTGCTCTTTCCTGTAGGTTTTGCCGATGAGAGGCAGGACGCTGGCAGCACACGTCATATTATCGTCCTTTTTCGGGAGGGCGGCGGCGTTTCCATTGATTCCTGCGTTTTCGCCGACTCCTGTGTTTTCGCCATTTCCTGTATTTCCGCTGTCTCCCGCGCTTCCACCATTACCTGCATTTCCGCTGCTTCCCGCGGCTCCATCGCCATTAGCGGCCAGCACCGTCGTGCCGGCCTGCTCCATGGTACCGGCTCCGGTCTCTTCACCGCCGTCATACATCAGGTACTGATGTTCCTCATAGAATTTTCCGCTTTCCAGATACCCTGCAAATGCCGGATCTTCTTCCTTATAGTTTATTTCACCGCCTTCATCCCTGCCCAGATACCGGTACAGAGGTGACTGCCCAAATATGAAGCGGCAGATAAGACCGCTGATGCTTTCCTCTTCCGCTTTAACCATCTTCGTCTCATTTTCTTCTGCCCGTCCGGCAGCCGGATAATTCATACGCCAGATCCACTCGAGCCCGGCATCCGCCTGGCCATTTATCAAGGCAGTAAGCCGCTCTCTGTCGAACGCCCGTCCGGTTCCCGCTGCTCCCCTGATCAAGAGGAGGACGGCAAGTACCAGGCCGGTGATAAGCATCATATGTCTGATGAGCCAGTTAATCCTTCCGCCCTTCTCCTTCATAAACACCTTCCTGCATTTCTTTCACGGCGTCCCGGAAAGAAAAAAGTCCCTCGCTTATATACTATGCAGGAAAATCACCATTTACCCCTTACTCCTCTTCCTCTCCCATAAAAGCGAGATGGATTCCCTCGGAAATGGTATAGCTCAATTCCTTAACCGTCTCGTCAATATCCGGAGGAGTCACATAAAGTGGGCCGAATTCCGGCTCCAGCAGCTCCCGGATGAGATCATACTGCTCGTCAGAGCTCATGCTTCCCACAAAATCCCCCATTCCTTTCGTCTCCATCCCCTTAGACAGGGCGGCAATCATGGCGGATACGGTGTCATGCACGATAGCTGCCGCTCCCACCACGGTAGGGACACCGATCGCCATAACCGGAATCCCCAGACTTTCCTTCGTTAAGCTGTGACGGTGGTTGCCAACGCCGGAACCCGGATGAATTCCCGTATCGGTCAGCTGAATGGTGGTTCCCAGCCGTTTCACGCTCCTTGCTGCCAGCGCGTCGATTGCAATAATCAGGTTCGGCTTCGTCTCATGAATAATCCCCTTTAAAATTTCCGCGCTCTCCATCCCGGTCTGAGCCATGACGCCTGGAACAATACCGCTGATGACCGGCATACTGCGCCCATTCCAGAACTCATCCCCATACTGTACCTTCAAATGTCTCGTGACCTGAAGATTGTTAAGCACTCTCGGCCCCAGAGAGTCCGGTGTCACAGAGCTGTTGCCAAGGCCGACCACCAGAACATGGAAACCGGAGGCCCGGTAGTCTTCTCCCTCCAGAAGCTGCCCAATTTGCCGTGCCAGTTCTTCCGAGACCTCTCTGTGGTAGTTTTCATCTTTTCTGGATAACTGGTCCGCCTCCAGTGTAATATAGGAGCCCATCGGTTTCCCCATGGCTTTTTCGCCCTTCTTATCCAGTATTTTCACTTCCGTCATCTTGATCCTGCTGTCCGCCCGATGCCACTCTCTTAAGGATACCCCACTTATTTCTCCGCCATTTCCCGGAAAGCTTTCCTTCTCCTCTACTGCAAGATCCGTCCGAACTTCGAATGTATTTTCCATATTTCTCACCTTTCTTTAACAGTTCACGACCCGTCGGCACCTGCTGTCCGGTCTGCCCCGACCGGTTTACCCGACCTTTCCTGTGACTTTGCAGGGTATTAGCAATTCTTAACGCGCAGGATTTTTCGTTCAGGGGAAATCCCCACCTGTTTGAGCGCAGCGAGTTTGGGGATTTCCTCTGGTTTTTAGAAAAATTCTGCACGTTTAGAAGTGCTTATGCCCGAAACCGGAACAGGAAAGGTCGGGTAAACCGGCCGGGGCAGACCGGACAGCAGGTGCCGACGGGGCGTGAACTGCGACTTTTTTTCTTTTCTCTGGTATTTTCTGCAAAAAATCAAGAATTATGTATTGACATTAGAAGCTTTATTCGTTAAAATACTAAGGTATGTTTACATTGAACTGTCCGTGTCCAGGCTTTGATGCAAAACAAAGAATAACCATATATCAATTAAAATTGGAGGTGTACAGATTTGGCTAACATTAAATCCGCGAAAAAAAGAATTTTAGTTAACGAGACTAAAGCTGCTAGAAACAAAGCGATCAGATCCAGAGTGAAAACATCGATTAAGAAGGTTGACGCTGCTATTACTGCCGGTGACAAGGCTGCTGCACAGGCATGTTTAACAAGCGCAATCGCTGAGATCGATAAGGCTGCTACTAAGGGAGTATATCATAAGAATACTGCTTCCAGAAAAGTATCCCGTATCTCTAAGGCTGTTAACGCAATGGCTTAATTCATAGAAAAACCTGATAAATAAAGGAATTCCCCATTCGGCTTAACCCACTGGATGGGGATTTTTTTGTTTTATTATATTTTGATTTGTTACTGCTTTGTTGCTGTTTATAAAAAGATTCTAATATTTATAATAGGAAGAAACAGGATAAATAAAATACTTAAGGCGGCCCAAACGGACCGCCCTTTTTTGCAGATATCATTAGCAACCACAATTATTCTGCCTGCAGGAGGCATTATTACAGCCATCTCTAAATCCGGCCTCATAAGCTTCCTTTCTTTCTCTGGCACATGGATCAAAGCAGCAATTATTATTGTTATTACAATTATTTTCACAGGGATTGCTGCATACGCATCTGCAGCAATTATTACAGCTATTATTTCTACAACCACACCAGTTACCACAAAGACATCTACATATATTACACATAATTTATTTCCCCTTTTTTATATATGTTAAATTATAATTTATTATATGCAGAGAGGGGACAAAGGTGACAAGTAGTGATGGATCATCCCCGTATTCTGGATCAGATTTCGTACCAGATCCATGCAGTCAAGCCGGGCCTAAAGGACCGAAGCAGCCAGATTTCCATTCTTATGCGCTCTGGCATAGCAACGGCCCCGAAACGCCTTATTTATCTTATAGTTTAATCTATTTTATCACAATCTTGCTCTACTTTTAAAACATTTTGTCTATTTCAAAAAA
The DNA here is from genome assembly GCF_046966825.1 of Hungatella sp. Taxonomy (NCBI): domain Bacteria; kingdom Bacillati; phylum Bacillota; class Clostridia; order Lachnospirales; family Lachnospiraceae; genus Hungatella; species Hungatella sp. Next base: position 8,421 of record NZ_JBKVCZ010000098.1, read on the forward strand.
ATGCATCACAAACAGAAACTATATACGTTATTAAAGTGAGTTGTATTTTGCAGCTCATCCCCCCAGGGGCGGAGGTTATCCTTCTCCTCCTCCGCCCTTTAAAAAAGAAAAGCACTTCTCACGGCACGCTTCCCGACAGCATATGATAGAAAAAGCGCATAAGGAAGTTACCCTTGACCAATCTTACTTATCATTATCCATTCACCAATCCCCCGCTGCCATACGCCTATCAGGCACTCGAACCCTATATTGATGAAAAGACCATGAAGCTTCACCACGACCGTCATCTTCAGACTTACGTTGACAATCTCAACAAGGCGCTGGCTGATTACTCCCGTTTTCATAATTGGACGCTGGAACAGCTTCTTTACAATATTGCCAGCCTTCCTGAGGAGATCCAGACAGCGGTACGAAATAACGGCGGCGGAGTTTACAACCACCTGCTCTACTTTACCGGCCTGGCTCCCGCTTCGAACCAAATGCCAACCGGTGCACTGGCCGAAGCCATCCGCAGGGAATACGGAAGTCTCGACGCCTTTTTAAAGAAGTTTAAGGAGGCCGCGTTATCCGTCTTCGGCTCCGGATACGCCTGGCTGGTAGTCGCCGCAGATGGTTCTCTCATGATTACTACCACAAAAAATCAGGATACTCCGCTCCCACTGGGCTTGTGCCCCGTCTTCAATCTCGATGTCTGGGAGCACGCCTACTATTTAAAACACTATAATCTCAGAGCCGACTATATCGACGATTTATTCCATGTAATAAATTGGGAACAGGCAGGCCAGCGTTATATGGCATGTTTTCAGATGCAATAAAATTCAATATCTGAATTTGTATAGAAAAAGGAAGGAAGCTTACCATCAACGGTATCTTCCTTCCTTTTTTCTTCCTTTTTCATTCCGCCATAAAGACTTCTCAACGGCTTAAAATTTTCTTGTAATCAGCAGTTCGACCGCCATCCGGTCATTCAGCCGCCCGGTCTTCACCGCTTCTTCCGCTTCCACGCACTGAGTCACACAGGAAAGGATCTGCTCCCGTGTAAATGTCTTGGCCTGGGGCATCATCTTGCCTGCCACAAACGGCGGCACCTTGATTCGGGAGGCGATTGCCCCTTTATCCATTCCCTTTGCCATCAGTTCCTTCACCTGCAGAATCTGATTAAACTGCCTGGCAATCAGAAACAGAATTCGCATCGGCGGTTCCTTGAGCGTAAGTAAATCTTCGTACAAATCCATGGCCTTTTTCGTCTGACGGTTCACAATGGCTGTCACCATATCAAAGATCTTATTGGTCACACGAACCGTACAGATCGCTTCCACATCCTCGTCCGTAATCACGTCGCGCCCCATAGTGAAGCTTACCAGTTTTTCCAGCTCCATCCGGATATTTTCCATATCATCTCCGGTCATATTTAAGAGAAGCTCCATGGTACGCCCGGTAATCTTCTTCCCCTCTCTGGCCAGAATTCCTCCTGCCCACCTGGAAAGCTGCGCAAAATCCTGTCTGGCCATCTCCGCCGCATAGCCGATTTCCTTCACCTTTTTGAACATCCGGCTGCGCTTGTCCACTTCAGATTCCACAAAAATGATGCAGGTCGTATCCGGCATCTGAGGCAAATAAGCGACCAGCTCGTCTGACGCACCCTTGAAGAATCCACTGTCCTCGACCATAATCAGGCGTTTTTCCGAGAAGAAAGGCATTGTGTCTGCAAGACTGATGAGTTCGTTCAAATCCAGCCCCTTCCCCTCGAAATAATTATAATTCATGGTATCATCGCCGGATATGGCCGTTCTCATCTGGTTTTTATAGCTGTTTTTTAAAAATGCCTCATCGCCGTACAGCAAATACACCGGTTTGAAGCTATGATTTTTAATATCCTGAGTGAGATTCTGCATGATGTCTTTCCTTTCTACCTGCCTTTCGTCACTGGTACCATTATACTAAGGGAATTCCGATGCGTCAACGAACAAAAAACGCTCTCAATCCAAAAACGCCTTCCACCTCACCCTTTTCCCATCCGTCTTCATCGTAATCGCTCCCCTTTCCGCCGTTCCATAGATTTTCACGCTTCGGTCACCCAGACGTTCCAGTACCTCCTTATGAGGATGGCAGTAGGAATTCCCTTCCGCATAGGAAATCACCGCCCATTTAACGCCCAGGGCGTCTAAAAATGCCTCTCCGGAAGAAAACCGGGAACCATGGTGAGCGGTCTTCAATATCTGAATCTCCGACAGCACGCCCGTTTTTTCCGATAAGGCAGACAAAAGCCGCAGTTCTCCCTCGCCGCTCATATCTCCGGTAAATAAAATATGGCAGTTTCCATAGTCCACCTTCAATACCTCGGACTCCTCGTTCTTATCCGCAGGCAGATCAGAAATTCCCGGATAGAGACAGGTCACGCCAATCCCTTCCATATAAAAGCTTTCTCCAGCTTCAATCAATGATACTTTTGTTCCCCTGGCCCTGGCCAGTTCAGCAAGGCTTAGGAGCGCATCATCTTCCCTTCCCTGGCAGGGAAGAAGCAGATTGCGTATCTCGATCTCCTCACAGGACTCCAGAAGATAGCGAACACCGCTTATATGGTCCAGGTCGCCATGACTGACAAAGGCATACTCAATCACCGATACCCCACAGCTCTTCAGACACGGCTCCAGCCGGTACTCTCCCAGCTTCTTCTCTGAAGTACTCCCCCCATCTATCAGCATGGCGCCGCGGCCGGAACGAAGCAGAATTCCATCCCCCTGTCCCACATCCAGAAACAGAATCTCCATCCCGTCAACAGGGCGCGGCATCAGAATACAGGGCAGAAATACGCAGATACAGAAAAACAGGGCCGTTCTCAGCCATATTGGGTGGGATTTTTCGGCCATTCCAATTATTTCGTCTCCTTCTATTCCCCCATTTACCTCTTCTCTCTCTTTTCTCTCTTTTACCTCTTTTCTCTCTGATACCTCTTCTCTCTCTTTTTCCGCTTCGTCTCTCTTCCCTATCACTCTCTTCATCCCGATCAGCACCACCAGCAGCACCATATAGTAAAGAATCACAGCCGCAGCAGCCGGCCTTCCCATCACCAGCGTATGATACGGAAGGCGTTCCGTCCCATGGCAGAGCCATTCATAAAACCGCAGTATATAGTGACCGGTTCCCGCGGCCAGCGCACCCGCCTTACAGGAAATCCCGCCCAGCAGAGCCGTCCCGATCCCGGAGCATATGACACCTCCCATCAAAGGAATTACCAGCAGATTCAGGAAAATTCCGTAAACAGGGAACTGAAAGAAATCCCACAGAATTACCGGGAGCGTCACCAGCTGAATCGCAGCACTCACCGCCAGCGCGCCCAGAATTTTTCGTTCCTTCCCCAGATAATCCTGAATGACAGGAAGCACGCCTCCCACGGCAAAGACAGCGCCGAACGACAGCTGAACACCTCCCTGCGTCAAAAGCTCCGGCGTTTCCCATACCAGCATCAGAAGCGCCAGGGACAGCGCCGACAGGAGATCGTAGGTCCTTCCCAGATAAGAAGCCAGGAAACCGGTGCTCATCATGACGACGGCCCGCACCACGGAAGGTGATGCGCCGGTCATCGCGCCGTAGCAGAAGATAAAAGCAGCTCCCGCCAGTCCGGCTCCTTTATAGCCTAAACCGGCTTTTCTTAACAGCTTATATCCCCCCATTCCGATAATTGATAAGTGAAGGCCGCTGATGGCCAGCAGATGAGCGATACCGTTCTTCTGATATAAATCCTTAATCTCGCTGTTCAGCGCTTTCTTATCCCCTAAAACGGCCGCAGAAAAGATACCCGCGTCTTCCACCGCCGCAGATCTCATAATATTATGCTTCGCCTTTTCCCGGATTTGCCGCAAAAGCTCCGGAAGCGGGGAGACGTCTCCTCCTGAAATCTCCACCTCTTCCCCATACATGCGGCAGTCCACCCCCTGCCCGCGGTAATAATTCCTGGAATCAAACTCACCCGGATTCCTGGCGCGTGCAAATAACTCCAGCTTGCCTCTCACAGTAACATCGATGCCGATCTTAAAGTCCCGGGCGTCCGGCATATCTTCCGCCCCATCCGTTTTCCACGATACCAGGACACAGGGAATCTGCCAGCTCATGCTGAAGGACCGGCCCTCTCCGCCCCCCACCAGCGGCCGCACCACATTTTCCTCAATCGTAATCTGTACCTTTCCTTCAGACTCTTCCACTGCACTCACCCGTCCATGCAGCTCCGAATAGACGCCGGCCATCTCCATGCAGGCCCGTTCCCGCGCTTCCCATTTCAGCTTCGTAACCCCTGCCCGTCCCATTCCGAGCAGCACAAAAAGGAGGAACACAGGCAGCCACACGGCACCTTTGCTCCTCCTTTTCAGGCATACTGCACCTGTTCCCGCCGCCAGAAGCGCCGGAATCAGAAGTCCTGATGTCAGAGAAAGCAGAACGACGGTCTCTCCAAGTACGAATCCCCCTGCTATCAGACATAATGGACGTTTTATAAATACTTTCCTCCTGTTTACTGCGGACTGTCTTCGTTCTCCGCGTTGTAATCCAAGTTGCGTTCAAACAGCTGGTTTAAGGATATGGAATCCCGGAACATCACATCCTGGGAACCATTGACCGCGATCTGCACTTTATTGACAGACGAAACGGCGGCCAGAGAATTCACAATGGAATAGACTGGGATATATTCCTTAACATCCAGCGAATTATTTAAAAATGATGCGTCAAAATTCAAATAACAGACGTTTTCATTGACCGATACGTTTAACAGCTTCGTATCCTTTGGAAGCGTCGCGTTGATTCCCGGCCTGTCCGGCCCGGCGATCAGCTGTTCCACCACCAGCTTCTCCAGTGATGTGGTCACGTTATGTACGACCTCCCGCTGCTCTTTCACCAGCTTTTCTCCGGTGCTGTCTGCAAAATACAGGGTCAGCTCCGTCTTCTCAAACGCGTTGACATTGCTGATATTATCGATAAAATCGGCTCCTGTCATGGCGCCCACCGGCACGCCGGTGCTGTCCATCAAAGGCTGCTCCGCCGTATAGATAGCCACGTAGTCCACGCCCTCCGCCTGGGTCAGTGTCCGCACGAGAGCGGCCCTGCATAAGATCTCCCTCGTCGGATTCATCATGGCGTAATTGTTGTCAAAATAGAGGTAGAGTACCGTATCCTCCAGCTTATACCGTTCAAATCCCACTTTATCCGGGACAGCCGACTGGCGGTCTAAATCCTGCGGCACCGTCTTAAGCTGCTCCATCAGATTGGTGATCTTCCAGTCCGTCTCTGTGGCTGTCCCGTCTGCCGGCATCTGCGGCATCGTATAGTCCTGCGGCTCCAGCCTCGTCATGGAGGAATTCATATAGTAGATCTGGTACACTCCCTCCGTCTGTTCCTCATTCCCGTCTCTCCTCTGGCAGCCTGCCAGAACGACAAGAAGCACCAGGAGGAGCAGACTGTATATCCATCGTTTCATAAATTACGTCCTCCTGTTTCTATGGAATATAGGTGAGCGGGATTCTCACGGTAAACGTGGTTCCTTCGCCTTCCCTGCTGGTAAGCCGGATCGCTCCCTGATGCATCAGGATAATATTCTTCGTGATGGCGAGGCCCAGGCCGGTACCCCCGGTCTCCCTGGAACGTGCCTTGTCCACGCGGTAAAATCGTTCAAATATGTGCTCCTGGAATTCCTCCGATATGCCGATTCCGGAGTCTGCCACCTTGACGTAGAAAAACTTGTGATCCGCGTCGAGAGTGACGCGCACCCATCCGCCTTCCACGTTATATTTAATGGCGTTTTCCACCAGATTGTTGAGAGCCAGGGACAGTTTTACCTCGTCCACGTCCGCCGTCACCTCGCGGATGCTCTCAAAGGTCAGCTCCACATTGCGTTTTCCGGCAATCGGACGGAGTCTCTTTAATATCAGCTCCAGCAGGCCGTTGACATTCACCTGCGCAATGTTTAACTCGGCCCCCGCCGTCTTGTCCATGCGGACCAGAGACAGAAGGTCGTCGATAATCTTGCTCTCCCGGTCAATCTCGTCCGAGATATCCGTCATAAATTCCCGGTACAGCTCCACCGGTACGTCATCCATACTCATCAGGGAATCTGCCAGAACACGGATGGAGGTGATGGGCGTCTTCAGCTCATGGGATACATTCGATACGAATTCTTCCCTCGACTGATCCACCGCCTTTAGTTTTTTCAGCGTCTTGCTGATCGATTCCGTAATCTGCCGCGTCTCCGTATACGCGTTGGAGGAGAGTTCCTCATCCAGGTTGCCTTCCTCCACCCGTTTCAGCTTCCACTGCAGCTCCTTAAACGGATTCATCAGAAGCTTGACGAGAAGCACGACGAGAATCGCCAGGATGGAAAATATCATGAGGTGCAGGAAGCTGCCCTTTTCCGACACGGAGGACAGCCGCGTCAGCAGATCCTCGGTGGACGCCGTCACGATCATGACACCGTCGATTACCTTGTCCTCGCTGTTGGAGTAAACCGGGATCGTCAGAGCCGCGTAATTCTTGTCGGAATTATACTTGCTGCTGTTCTCCCCGTTGAAGCATCGGATCACCTCCTCCGATACGTTCAGCTTGCCAAGAGACAGCGAAAATGTATCGGAAACAATCCGGAAATTCTTATTGACGATGACAATTCTGCCATTGAACATGTCCGCTTTCACAGACATCTCATTGTCTAACAGCGTATCCCTGGGTTCATTCACCAGGTAGCCGCCCCGCGTCATCTTATTGCTCAGGATCGAGCACTGGTTCTGAATATCCTGAATCCGCGCGTCGATCTGGTTCTGCCTGTAGGTTCCCAGCATGATCTTATTCTGGATCAGCATGGGAGCCAGACCGACGATCAGGAAGAACAGGATCAGCACCAGCCTTAAGCTTACGGTGTGTTTCAGTTTAATCGGTTTTACCTGGAAGAACATCTTAAGCACACCTCCCGGTCTGTTCCGCTCATAGAGACAGCTTCTTCGTACAGGCGACGGCCAGCGCTCCCGGTCCGATGTGACAGGACACGCTTAAGGATAAGTGATCCACGTAGATATCGCCGGCCTTCGGGAACAGCTCCATCAGTTCCTTTTTAAATTCAAGAGCCGCCGTCTCATTATCCGTATGGGCCACCGCCATATGGACAGCCGCACCCTCCGGATCGGAAAAACGCTCCTCCAAATCCTTCTTAATGGCTGTAATCATCATACTCTTCGCCTGCTTCATGGTTCTCGCCTTGGCAAATGCATCCAGTTTTTCTCCCTGAATCGTCAAAACCGGCTTAATCTTCAAAAATGTTCCCAGCAGTGCCGCTGCCGGCGTAATCCGGCCGCCCTTTTTTAAATACTCCAGGGTGTCCACCGTAATGTAGATGGTAGAATCGAAGGCCGTCTCTTCCAGCACCATCTTAATCTCTTCCGCGCTCATTCCCTGATCCGCCATGGCCTTCGCCTCGAGAACGGACTGCCGCTGTGTAACAGAAATTCTCTGGTTATTGACCACCAGCACCTTTCCGCCGAAGTCGGCGGCCAGCGCGTGGGCCGTCTCGCAGGAGCTGCTTAAGCCGCTGGACATGGGAATGTGAATCACAGCGTCGTGATCCTTTAACAACTCGTTCCATAAGTCGATCAGAGACGCGGGTGACGGCTGTGACGTGGAGATATCCGCGCCCTCCGCCAGCCTCTCATAAAATGATTTCTGTGTAAGGCTGATATCCTCAAAATACGTCTCTCCAGCCATCATAAAGGGCATCGGAACCACATAGATTCCCGCCTGTCTTCCCTGCTCCTGTGTAATTCCGCTGTTACTGTCCGTAACAATCGCTACTCTCATCTGCTATTCTCCTTCATTTTCCATCAAGTGCCTCCCGGCGTAAATACGCCGGACCGCACTAATTCTGCTCCGCTTCGCCTGCGGAGGTGTACAGCTGGTAATAGATTCCCTGCTTCTTAATCAGTTCCTCGTGATTTCCTTCTTCTATGATATTACTGCCGGACAGGACAAGGATTCTGTCCGCGTTCCGGATGGTTGTCAGCCTGTGTGCAATCGTAAGGGTTGTCCTGCCCGCCGCCAGACGTTCCAGGGACTGCGATACCAAATGTTCGCTCTCGTTGTCCAGGGCAGATGTGGCCTCATCCAGGATCAGGACGGGCGGATTCTTTAAAAATACCCTCGCTATGCTGATCCGCTGCTTCTGGCCGCCTGAAAGCTTCACACCGCGCTCGCCCACATACGTGTCGTAGCCGTCCTTCAGCCCCATGATGAATTCATGGGCTCCCGCCATCTTCGCCGCCGCAAGGATTTCTTCCCTGGAGGCACCCGGATGGCCGTACTCGATGTTCTCATAAACCGTACCCGAGAATAAATACACATCCTGCTGCACGACGCCGACGCTTCCGCGAAGGCTCTGCAGCGTTACATTCTTAATATCCTGTCCGTCCAGCAGAATCCGTCCCTCGGTAGGGTCGTAAAAACGCGGGATCAGATTGCACAGCGTCGTCTTTCCGCCGCCCGACGGCCCCACCAGGGCAACCTTCTCCCCCGGCCTGATCTTTAAATCGATATTCGAAAGGACCGGATTATGATCATCCGGATATTCAAAGGACACACGGTCAAATGTGATGCTTCCGTGTACATCCCGTAAGGGAACCGCCCCTTCTTCATCGAAAATATCCACCGACGCGTCCATCAGCTCCGAGAAACGCTCGATTCCCGTCATTCCCCTCTGAAACTGCTCCGCAAATTCGATAATTCTGCGGATTGTCGCCAGAAGCGTCGTCACATACATGGTATAGGCCACTAAATCGCCGGGATCGATAAGCCCCTTAATCATAAAGATGCCGCCCGCAACGATGACTACCACGTACATCAGTCCGTCAAACATGCGGATGGTATTCTGGAACGCCGCCATATACTTATAGGTCTGGCGCTTGATATTTAAAAATTCCTGATTATCGCGATTGAACTTCTCGATCTCGACACCCTCGTTGGCAAAGGCACGGACCACCTTGTTGCCGAGTAAGCTGTCCTCGATTCTGGCGTTCAGCTCACCGATATGGTTACGCTGTTTCTTGAATGCCCTCTTCACCTGAATGTTGAAGTAGGAGCAGGAGACCGCCATCACGGGGATAAACACAAATATGATCACCGTCAGGGGAAGATTGATTCCCGCCAGTATGACAAAGGACACCGCGGTCTTCAAAAAGGCGATAAAAAACTCTTCCGGACAATGGTGGGCGAACTCCGTCACATCGAACAAATCGCTGGTGATCCTGGACATGATCTGTCCCACCTTCGTATTGTTGAAATAATTATCCGACAGCTTCTGCAGATGTTCAAACGCATCCTGACGCATATCCGTCTCAATGGCGGCGCCCATCACATGGCCTGTGTACGCCATATAGAAGCTGGCCAGACCGTCCACAATCCGGAGGGCAAAGTAGAGCACACCGATGCCCACAATCGTCTGAACGGTCAGTGATGCCAGATCCTTCAGTCCCTGATTGGTGATATAGCGCAGGATCAGCGGCAGAATCAGCTCGCAGACCGTGGTCAGCGAGGCGCACAGCAGGTCAAACACCATAATCCGTGTGTATTTCTTATAATAGGGAACAAACCGTTTTAAGAGTGTTCCCGTTTTCATCTCTTTCTGTTCCATAAAATCCTCTATTCCGTTATTGTAATCTTTTTCACCAGATCAAGAGCCCATTCCATCTCCCCGGGCTTCCTGCAGGTTATGTTGATATTGGTTCTCTGTTCTTTGTAGAGAACCTGGGCGGACATGTTGTAAACCATCTCTCCGTCCTTCTCTTCGGGCGCATAAAAGACCGCTTTTCCCTTTCCTTTATCCACATCAAACAGGAACTCCTCTTCCGGCGTCCCCTGTTCGAACCATGCTTTTTTAAATTTGGATGTGCCGCCTGTACCTAAGACCACCGCGTAAATGTAGAGATCATGACCGCCGTATTCCACGCCGTCGTAGTAATGATCCATGCCGTTGCGGCAGTTTTCATCGAACATGAAAGATCCCGGCAGGCAAAATTTCATATTGCCCAGCTTCCGGTAAATGAGATGTCTCCGGCAGCCCACAAAAAGCTCTCTCGAAAGCGGCTCCGCATGGCTTACATCCACCGGTTCATGCTCTGCAAGGCGGCATATCTCCAGATATTCTTTTAATGGAAACGGCAGACTGGAATCCATGGCCAGCGCCTTTTCCAGGCACTCGATAATCCTGTCATTGACCTTCTTATCCGTCTCGCACCTGCTGGAGGGCATAAAAAAGCAGCTCTGATTTAAAAGCACCAGTGCGCAGTTTCTGTAGTAAACGGCATCCTTTTCAATCTCATTCCAAATAAAAAAATCCCTGGCAAATGCCATACTGAGTCCTGAATTCACGACTCCGCGAATTTCCATAAACGAAAAAGGGCGGATATGTGTAATCAGCTTTCCTTCCTGCTTCTCCGGTATATAGTAGCTGGAAGGCCAGCAAAATGTATATTCCGGCCCATTCTCCCATCCGGACACCAGTTTCATCAGATCCATAAACCACTGATAGAAATACTTTCTCCGCATAGTCAGAAAATCTCTTCTCCAGTAATAGCCCGTCTTGTCATCAACTTTTAATTTTAATTTTCCTTGCCCGGCCAGCTGCTCTAAAAATGCTATGACAGCCACATGAAAGCCGGGCCCCACGATGTTGGTCTGGGACTCCCCCCGCAGAACCCGTTTATCCCAGTGGAACCATATATAGCCCTCTGGACAGAGCCTGCAAAGCAGACATCCGGATAGAGACTCGCATGTATAGCCCTGCTCTCCAGCCAGTTCCTTAATCATCGTCTCCGCGGCATCCGGCGTCCATTCACGGTAGCCGGTCAGCCGGTTCTTTGGCCTTAACGCAAACCTGATCCTAATACTCATCTGAAACCCTTCCTAATATGTCTTTCTCTATTCTATCGTATTTTGCTCAGAAAGGGAAGCATAAAACGCCCTTACTTTTTTCTATTTTCATTTCTTCATAGACGAAATTGTGATTGAGAGGTATAATTTACCTATATTACCATATGCAAAGGAGAACATCATGCCATACTGTCCTAAATGTGACATGGAATTTATCAAAGGAGTTACCGTCTGTTCCGACTGCGGCGGTCCCCTGTTTGAATCGAAGGAGGAAGCCCTCGCCATGCAGAAGGCGGCGCTGGCAAAAGAGCCGGACGCCCTGATGCAGGAAGACCTGGACAGCGAGGAATCCGGAGAGGAATCCGGGGCGATGCCAAAGGCGGAAAAGCCGGTGCGCCCGCCCGCTGCCTACGTGAAGAAATCTCAGAAATACGAAGACCGTAAATCCAGCGCCTCCGCATTTTTACTGGTTGGAGGAGCCATCACCGTCTTTGCCGTCTTATGCTGGGCAGGCATTTTCGACATGCCGATGGCGGGCTTTTCCAAGTACCTGATTCAGGGTACACTGACCGTCATGGGAATCGGCTGTCTGGTCATCGCGATCCTGACATTCCGCTCCGCAAAGGGCATGGTCAGTGAGATTGAGGAAGAAGAAAAACAGACGGAGGAGCTGATCTCCTGGTTCCTCTCTGCCTATCGCAGGGAAGATATTGACAGGCGGCTCGATGCTGATTTTTCTGATTTGGGCGAGGATGAGAGGAATCTGAAGCGGTTCGAGCTGATTTCTGACCTCCTCATTACCTCGAAGGACCTTCCCGACCAGGCTTACGTGGATGCGCTGTGTGAAGAGATCTATTCAAAGCTGTTTGACGAGTAATGCGTGAATAACGAAGGAACCGCCGCCTGCAGGTCTTGCCTGCCGGCGGCGGTTCTTTTAAACTGATTTATTCCTTTGTCAGGCTGCCCTTCTTGGAACGTGTCTTGCTGTAGAGTACCAGCAGGATTGAACCGATGACGCCTGCAGAAATCGCATTGCTGATAGCAGCTACGACGCCCTGTGTCACGACCAGGTTTGCCGGCTCTGCATAGACAACGACATCCAGAAGCGGTGCTACGATAACCCACGCTACAAAGTTACCGATAATCTGGTAAATGTTGAAAAGAACGATATCCTTCTTTCCAAATTCACCGTCTTCCACATGAAGCTTCGGATATACGAGACCGATAATGAAGCAGGAAATGCCGCTGGCAACTACCCAGCTCCACCATATAGACCCATACTGAATACCGTCAGACAGCGCATGTCCGATGAATGCAATCAGTCCGCCCGCGATCGGTCCGAACAGAGCGGCGAAAAACGCGCCGATGCCGTATGCGGTCTGAATGTCGGTTTCCGGAATTCCGGTCGGAATCTTCACGTACATAAATAACAGGGTGAATAAAGCCGCGCCAAGTCCGGTTGCAACGATGGTCTTTGTTTTGAACTCAAATAACTTTTTCATGATTACCCTCCTTTGGTTGGTAGATTACGAGTTAAGACTACTCAAATTCCCATAATTTGTCAAGTAAATTCTACTTTGTAAACTCAACCGTCCATTCTGGCCCGTATCCCAGATTATACTTGTCACAGAAGCTTCCCTGGCTGACGGCCAGAGACACCTTCATAAGCTCATTGTTATAAATCATCGGATCGCCCTTTTCAGCGAAACCGAAGCTCTGATGGAATAATACCTTCTGCTGGAAAGCCACCTCTCCGTCATGCTTTACTGTTACATTGACATAGTCACCGTAAGCAAATCCCGCGCGGTTAAAGTCTTCCAGTCTGATGTTCGTCCATAAGTTTCCAAAGTTAGGATCATTGATTTCGAATACGCCGCAGGCCTTTCCCTCTGTAATCTCCGGTTCCAGAATCGGGTGCTCCACGATCTCCTCCACCGGGTACTCCGGTCCTACGCCCTCAAAATCGATGATTCCGCTGGCCAGACGAGCTGCTGTATAGCCGAATAAATCACGGCCGTGGAAGATGGCAACGCCTTCCGTGCCTTTTCCTCTCAGACGGTTTACTGTCTCGTCGATCTCACGCACCGCTTCGATGCCGATCATCTTCTTTACATGTGTCAGAGAACCATTATCCGGCGTTACGATATAGTATCCGTCAACCGTCTTTGCCACACAGGCGCGGCGCTTCGTTCCTACTCCAGGATCCACGACAGACACGTAAACGGTTCCTTCCGGCCAGAACTGAAGGCTCTGATATAAACGGTAGCTGGCGCTCCAGGTGTCATACTGCGGAAGCTCATGGGTGCCGTCCATAATCTCCAGCTCACGGTCCACACACTTCACCACGCCGTACATGGAGCTGACTGCGCCTTCTTTGTAAGTAAAATCTGTCTGAAATACTAAAATTGGTTTCATAGTTTTTCTCCTTTATGATTGTTTAAATGAATGGGTTATAGAATCTGGAACCTCCATTGACAAAAAATGTCATAGCCAGAGATCCCAGGAAAATCGCCAATGCTGCCGCCATCGCGCACCAGTCCACAGTCTTTAATGGCTTTGCCACGTACCATGTCCGATTTTTCTTCTTTCCGAAGCCGCGTAAATCCATGGCATTGCTGATCAGCTCAATCCGGTCCAGCGTGGAAAAGATCAGGGGCACACAGATATTCATCACATTTTTCACCCTCGTTCCGAGCTTTTCCTTCCTGGATAAATCCAGTCCTCTGCTCTGCTGTGCCAGCGCGATATCCTGGTAATTCCGGATAGTATCCGGAAAATACCGAAGCGTCAAAGACAGCGCGTAGGCCGCCTTGTAATTACAGCCCACACGGTTGATGGACGCCGCAAACTCACTTGGGTTGGTCGTCAGTAAGAAAATCATTCCCAGAGGTACCACGGAGGCGTATTTGGCCACCTTCGTCACCTGATAGAGCAGCTGCTCTTCCGTCACCGTATAGCGGCTGTTGAACCGAAACAGCTCGTGGGTCGTTCCGTAAATTTCCGTTCCGTACTGCGGACTGAAGATATAGGTCAGCACAAAGTTGATAGCAAGAAATACGACAACGTAAATTGCCATCAGCTTGATCTGTTTAAACTGCAGACCCGACATGGCGAAGAAGATGACGGACAGCACCATTACAAACAGGATGTAGCGGATATCGTAGGAAAACATGACCGCGAAGGTCAAACCGATGAAGCATACCAGCTTCGTAAGCCCCGATAAATTAAAGATTAAATTATCCCGGTCTATGTAGTCGAACAATTTGCTTTTCATGCGTGACGAAGCCCCCTTTCGTAATCGATGAAGTTCTGAACGAAGCCCTCCGGATTCTCCACCCCGCATGCCACGGCCAGCTCATAGAGGGAGGTGATCTTTAAGTTCGCCTGCTCCGTTATCGCCTCATTGGTCAGTATCTCCGCCGAGGTCGCATCCCCGATCTTCTGTCCGTCGGAGATCACAATGGCGTGAGGCGTATACTCCAGCATCAGATGCATGTCGTGGGTAATCATGATAATGGTGACCCCCTCACTGTTCAGGCTCTTTAAAAATTCCATGATCTCCGTATAGTGGTGGAAATCCTGGCCCGCCGTGGGCTCATCCAGAATCAGGATCTTCGGATCCAGAACCAGCGCAGAGGCAATGGTAACACGCTTCTTCTGGCCAAAGCTCAGCGCGGAGATAGGCCACTTCTTAAATGGAGCCAGTCCGCAGATCTTCAGCGCTTTCTCCACACGTTTTTCCGTCTCCGCCTCATCTACCCCCCGAATTCTCAGCCCAAGCGCCACTTCATCGTAAATCATGGGCTTACAGATCATCTGATTGGGATTCTGCATCACGAAACCGATCATCTGGGAACGCTCCTTGATCGTCTTCCCCTTCAAATCTTCGCCTTCGTACAGAAGACGTCCCTCGTCCTCCGTGACAAATCCGCAGATTACCTTGGCCAGGGTGCTCTTGCCGGCGCCGTTGGTGCCCACGATGCTGACCATCTCCCCTTCTCTGATGTGGAAATTGATGTCCTTCAGAATTCTCCGTTTCTTCGTATACTGGAAGCTTAAATGTTCCGCCGCCAGAATATCGGGCCTGTTATTCACTTCCCGGTCCGGCACACGGCTCAGAGCCCATTTCTGCACCGCGTCCTTTACCATGTCGATCCGCAGCGTCTCCATACGGCCAGGGCGCATATCCGGCGTCACCCTGACTCCCGCGTACTTCAGTGCAGTGGCATAGAGGGGCTCCCGGATTCCCATTTTCGGAAGGATGTCCGCCGCGATCAGATCGTCCGGCGACATGTCTGCTGCAATCCGGCCATCATTTACCACCACGATCCGGTCCACATCGCGGTAAAGCACATCCTCCAGACGGTGCTCGATAATCACAACCGTCTTTCCCAGTTCCTTCCACACGTGATCGATCAGATCGATGGCCGTCTTTCCCGTGGCCGGGTCTAAATTGGCCAGCGGCTCGTCAAAGAGCAGGATATCCACGTCATCAACCATGACGCCTGCAAAGGATACTCTCTGCTTCTGTCCCCCGGACAGCTCGAAAGGAGAAGATTTCAAAAGCTTTCCCATGTCCACCATGTCCGCCACCTTCTGGACGACTTCCTTCATCTTACCCTGGTCCACACAGTCGTTTTCCAGTGCAAACGCGATGTCCTCGCCCACCGTCAGTCCGATGAACTGGCCATCCGCGTCCTGAAGCACGGTGCCCACCATTTTCGACAGCTCGAAGATATTCATCTCCCTCGTCTCCCTGCCGTTGATTTTAAGGCTTCCTTCAATCTCCCCCTTATAGGCAAAAGGGATCAGACCGTTTAAACAGTTTCCCAGGGTGCTTTTACCGCTTCCGCTGGGGCCGACGATGAGAACCTTTTCCCCTTCATAGATCGTTAAATTGATATCATGAAGGGTCGGTTCCGCCTGGCTGAAATAGTGAAACTGGAATGAATTGAACTGAATAATTGGTTTCTTATTCGTATCCATATATGCCTCCTAGTTATGAGCATTTGGCGGTTACGCCTGCAGCTGACAGTCAACCTGATATTTGTCAGGAATGAAATAATATTTAATCCGGGCGGCGGGTGTATAATCCGGCCCGTATAAAATCTGTTCCATATGAAGAAGCACAGTTCCCTCCGGTATATCCATATAGGAGATCACCTGTTCATCGGCGGCCACCACCTGAATTGTCATGTGGGCTTTCACCGCCTTCTGATAAATCAAACTGTCCATAAAGTGAAGAAGCTGTTCCTCGTCGGGTTCCTTTTCATCTATGCCGCTCCCCATGATCACCTCCATGGGAATCTGCAGAAAGGACTGGCCGATGGGACCTTCTTCGCCCCAGTATACGTTATTGCTCGCCAGGACTTCGTCGCCGTCCTTAAGCTTTAGCTTCTGTTTTGCAATATTCGTCGGAAGTCCGATATTGTAATCCATAGTCACCCGGCTCACCGGTTCCTTGGCACACTCTCTCAAAAAATTATACAGGTTCTTCTTTTCATTTCTGCGGCAGTCGTAGGATACGAAGGTTCCCTTTCCCTGCCGTTTATAGATAAATCCGTCCTGTGTCAGAATGGTCAGCGCCTGCCTCAGCGTGTTCCGGCTCACCTTATAGGCCGCCGCCAGCACATTTTCACTGGGAAGAAGGCTGTCCTTCTCATAGACGCCATCCATTAAATCCTGAAACAGCCGGTTATAAACCGGTATGTAGGATGGCAGCCGGCTCTTTCCCTCTTCCGGCTTCCTAGGGGTCAGCGTTCCCCAGATTCCGGCCTTCTGAAAGCCGATCTGCACGAATAGATTATGTTCTTCCCCTCTGTCGCAGAAGAGACACGGTTTCTTCCCCTCCGCCAGAATATCGCGGCTTATCCGGCTGACCAGCAGGGACTCTAAGTTCTTTCCCCGTTCCGTTACCTTCACAGCCGCACCGCCTAACATGACGGTAAACGGACTCTTTGCCGCGCTGTTCACATGGGCGATCATTTCCCCGTTCCGCTCCAGATAGAGGTGGGTCCCGTCTCCGCTCTTTAACCGGTCCGCGATCATCTCTTTTGAAGCATAAAGCGCGCGTATCTCCGGTATCGTCATAAGAAATGCATGAATCTTATCCTCGTCTCCCGGCACGCCCTTTTTCATGGTCACGCCCTCCGGCAGTCCGGCCTCGCCGATGAGGTGCGCACTGTCCTCCAGGAGATAGAGGTTCTTCTCCGCCAGCTCATATCCGGGAAGCCATCTGCCGACCGCTTTCGTCAGCTCCGCCTTTCCCATGATCACATCCGGCTTCCATTCTTCGGTGAGTGTTCTTAAAAACTCCCCGTCGATGTTCCCTGCCTCCCCTGCCACAATTAAGTTCCCGTAAAATTTCAGATAAACATGAGTAATCCGGTCTTCTTCCAGCCCCGCGTATACGGTCTGAAACTCCTGATCGAATCCGTAATTGCCGATATCTGCCAGCAGAAATGTGTGATAGACCGCATCATTCTGCAAAAAATCCAGCAGCCCGCTCTCATCTTCCCCGGTACATCTCTTAACCATAGGCACCTCCCGTCCAACTTGTTCAACAAGTTAAGTTTAGTACAGAGATCCCCTTCTGTCAACACATTTCTACAAAGTTTACAGGTAAAATCATTTACTTTTTGTTCAGTCTTTCGGATATGCTTTCATATAACAGTTCAGCCTCTGCTGGGAGCTGCCGGATATTTTTCTAGGCATGCGCATTGACAATTGGGAGGACATTGACTAGACTATTATACAGAGTATGGTAAGAGGTATTTTTACCGCTTTTAAAGTATGGAGAGGAGAAGCTTATGTCACAAAATCAGGTATTACAGAACCATACATCACAAGACCATCCCCGTAAAGAAACCATGAAGGCCGTCGTCTACGAAGGCAATGGAATCCTGCGTTTAGAGGAACGGCCAATCCCTCATATCATGACCCCCAGGGATGCCGTCGTGAGAGTTACGCTCACCACCATCTGCTCCAGCGATATCCATATCCTGCACGGCGCGGTTCCCAGGGCCGTTCCAGGCACCATACTGGGCCATGAATTTGTGGGGATCGTGGAAGAAGCCGGAAGCGAGGTGACGCGGGTAAAACCAGGCGACAGGGTTGCCGTCAATGTGGAGACCTTCTGCGGGGAGTGCTTTTACTGCCAGCGCGGCTATGTCAATAAC
>NZ_JBKVCZ010000099.1:0-26394 GCF_046966825.1 Hungatella sp.
TGCTCATCTGCTCCATCCATTCCGTGTCCTCCCGCATGGCCGCGATCCATCTCTAGATATCGGTCTTATAGAGGTAAAAATTGTCGGAGGTCTTTAAAATGTGGTATTTCTTCTTCACAATCTCCTCCACATACCCCTCTAAATGATCCCGGAGCAGGTCTTCATACGACTTCTGTTCCAGCAGGCTTGCAAAGAATTTGTCCATATTATGCAGCATATCCTGCAGCGTCTTGTTCAGCCGTTTCGTATTGACAAATGCCGTATTCAGCAGGCTGATGCTGGCCCTCGGATCATTCTTTAAGGAAAACAATATGGCGTAAACATTCTGAATATAGATCTGCGTCTCATCCTCATCCTCGCTGTCGAGCCGCAAAAAAGCCTCTGTCATGACGGCGGCGTAGTCCGGAATCACAATATACACCGTCATAGAGGCATAATCGTCCACTTTTCTGAGCCATCCGGTCTTTAAAAGCCAGTTGAGCACCCTCGTGGCCGGCGGTTCCAGCGTATCCAGTTCATCCTCCAGCTCATCCTGCCAGATCACGTACCGCTTCTTTGCAAAATACTCGCTCAATACCTGGATGCAGACCTCACGGCTCAAAAAGTAGTTGCTGTATTCATATTCCTCATTGATTCTCAATAGTGCTTCTATGTAGGTGGACCGGTTCACCGAGCGGAACAGCCCCCAGAACCGGTCCGGTATTTCTTCCATCAGTTTCTTATTCTGTTTCATTCTTTATGCCTCCGCAGCCACATTCCGACGGTTCTAAACGCGTTTCATCCTGGAGCCGCTTCATCTGCTGCAATTTCTCATACATGGTAAAATCGGCGCGGCGAAAGGCCAGATCGATTCCGCACTCGTCCTCCCTGGACCAGCCGACCGCCACCGAGACGGGAAATCCAAGCTTTGTCTCCCCCTCCTCCAGCTTCTTCTGAAGGCTGGCTGCAAAATCCTCCAGTTCTTCCCCGGTAATCCGGCCGGACAGGGCACAGAACTCATCGCCTCCTATGCGGTAAAGCTCTTCCTTATCCTGAAAAGAAGCTTTCAGGGCATCTGCCACAAAGATCAGGGCCGCATCACCCTTCTGATGCCCGCGCTGGTCATTGATCCGTTTTAAATCATTTAAATCTGCCACCACCACCATAGTACCGGAAATTCCGCTTCCGCGAAGAGCCTCCAGCCTCTTTTCAAAGGCATTTCGGTTGGGCAGGCCGGTCAGCAGGTCTGTGTAAGCCATACGCTCCAAAAGTTCCCGTTTCACGCCCTCTTCCCGCTCCTCCACGATCTGGCGCACTGCGTAATAGACCAGAATGCAGAAAAATATCACCACTCCGATCTGGCTGAAATAGGCCGAGCTGATCTCCGGGCTGCACACGTAAAACCGCAAAATATCAAGGCAGGCAAATACGGCAAAGGACAGACAGGCCGCCATCAGCTGAATATCCCGCACCTTATCCCCGTGCAGTATACGCCAGACAAACTGGAATAGGAGCTCCGCCATAATCAGGACCAGAAGCACATGGGCTCCAATCAGACTCTCGATAAAATCACGGATTCCGGCAATCTGAAGGACCGATACCACCACAACGTTGATACAGGACAGCCAGTAGAGCAGATTCAGCCATTTGTCCTTCGAAAAGCTTTCATAGGTCAGAATAAACCGGATACAGGTCGGCGGAATCAGATAAAAGAGAAGAAAGAGCATATTGGACACAAGCGGCGCCTGCCCCCACAGGATCTGGTATCCCCCGGACTCCAGCACGAGCCACATGCAGGTCACCAGCGAAAAAAGGCAGAGACAGCGCAGCTGATACGTCACATATTGTTTCTTAAAGCTGAAACTGTACGCCAGCAGCAGAAGTGCCGCCAGGATAATTGCAAAGTTAAAGATCATCGTCGGCATGCATTCATGGATAATCTGAAATACCAGCGCATTCTTAGTACCGATATAGACCTGATTCAATTGGCCGGAAAGGCCGCTGTAATAGTTCTCAATTTCGATGGAAAGAGTCTTTCCCTGGCAGTCATCCGGAAGTCTGGCAATCACCCATGCGTTATAGGGCGCCTCTCCAAATGGAGTCTTCTGGCCGTATCCGAACTCCTCTATCATCTCCCCGTCCAGGAAAATCCTCACATACTGGTGAACAGCACGAACCATGACCGAATTGCCTCTGATCCCGTATTCATCAAGCGTTATGGAATAGCGGACCGGAATCCCCTTTTGCGGGGAAAATGGCCCCGGCAGCTGCGACACTGCCGTTTCTCCCTGATATTCCATACTCCAGTCACCTGTAATCACCACCGGCTTCTCACTGTCAAAGCGGACATCGGGAGCCTTCGCAGTACCGAAAAGCCATATAAAAATACAGAAAGAAAACGCCATCACAAGATACATGACGGCGGACTGGCTCCTTCTGTTACTGCCCGCTCGCTCCTTTTCCATGCCCGCACACCTCTTTTCGTTCAAAGGTTACAGGAATATTATAACAAGAACACGGACTTGTGACAATCGAATTCTTTTTTCAATCTATGACTGAACCCATAACTGGTTTTATATGTGGCTGCAGCCCGCCGGCCTCAGCTTCCCGGTCTGTCCAGCTCTGCTCATGCTCCGTTTCCTGTGACTTTGCAGGATATTAGCAATTCTTAACGCGCAGGATTTTTCGTTCAGGGGAAATCCCCACCTGTCTGAGCGCAGCGAGTTTGGGGATTTCCTCTGGTTTTTAGAAAAATTCTGCACGTTTAGAAGTGCTTATATCCGAAACCGGAACAGGAAACGGAGCATGAGCAGAGCTGGACAGACCGGGAAGCTGAGGCCGACGGGCCGGGGCGGTAACCACAGGTCAGAGATTCTCTCTCATTACCCTGCACGGATTCCCATAGGCAATCTTATCCGAGGGAATATCCCTTGTCACGACACTTCCCGCCCCGATCACGACATTATCGCCAATCGTCACTCCCGGCATGATAATCGCACCACCGCCGATCCACACGTTGCTGCCAATCCTGACAGGCGCCGTCTGCGTCTTGCAGAACGCAAAGGAACCGTCCTCCTTCATCTCGCCGAACCGCTCTCCGGCGTTCGTGGGATGAAAGGCCGTATAGATCTGCACATTGGGCGCAATGAGGGCGTTATCACCGATGATAATCAGATTATCATCCAGAAAGGTACAGTTCATATTCACTTCGCAGTTATTGCCGAAATAGATGTTATTTCCGTAATCCACATAAAATGGCGCCGTTATCCAGAGGTTGGCCCCGCGTCCTCCCAGCATCCGTTCTAAGATCCGGTCCTTTTCGACGAAGTCTTCCGAATCTGTCCGGTTGTAATCGCGGACCAGATTCTTAGCCTCGTGCCATCGGTTCAGCAGCTCGCTGTCACCGCAGTCATACAGCTGTCCCGCCAGCATTTTTTCCCGTTCTGTCACAATAATCTCCTTTCTTCGCGTCAGTGGTACATCCGCGCCACTTCCGCCGCCTCTCTGGCAATTTCCAGTTCCTCATTGGTCTTAATCACCAGCACATTCACCCGTGACATCCCGTCTGAGATCCGGAACGCCTCCGCCTCATCCCTGTTCTTTACCTCGTCTATGGTAATCCCCAAATATTCCAGATAACTGCAGATCTCCATGCGGATATCGGAATCATTTTCCCCGACGCCCGCGGTAAATACTATATTATCAACGCCGTTCATCGCAGCCGCATAGCTGCCCACGTATTTGGCCACCCGGTAGGCAAAGATCTCCCGCGCCAGAGCTGCCTGGTCGTTATACTTGATCTCAGCGTCCTTCAGTTCCCGGAAATCACTGGAAAAATTCCTTGAAATGCCCAGGACGCCGGATTCCTGATTGAGAATATCCAGTACCTGCGCGAAATCCAGATTCTCCTTCTTCGCCAGAAATTCCAGCGCTCCCGGATCGACATCTCCGCATCTCGTTCCCATGACCAGCCCCTCTAACGGTGTAAATCCCATGGAATTGTCCACTACCTGCCCGTATTTCACCGCACAGATGCTCGCTCCGTTACCGAGGTGGCAGACAATAGTCTTCACCCGGCCCGGGTCCTGTCTCATAAATTCCGCGGCCCTCCGTGAGACATACTTATGACTGATCCCATGAAAGCCGTAGCGGCGGATCCTGTGCCTCTCATAATACCGGTACGGAAGCCCATAAAGAAATGCCTTCGGCTCCATCGTCTGGTTGAACGCCGTATCAAATACCCCCACCATCAGCGTATCCGGCATCAGTTTCCGGCAGGCCTCCACGCCCACCAGATTCGCCGGATTATGGAGCGGCGCAAGGTCGTTGCACTCCGTCATGGCCTGGGTCACCTCATCTGTGATCACCACGGACCCCGTAAATTTTTCACCGCCATGCACAAGCCTGTGTCCAATCACATCGATTTCCCGAAAATCCTTTATCACGCCTTTTTCCGGGTCCGCCAGCGTGTCCAGCAGCGTATGAACCGCCTGCGTATGATTTTTCATCGGCACCGCCTCTTTTAAGGAAATACCGGTGCGGGTCCGGTAGGTAAACCGTCCGTCTATGCCGATCCGCTCACATACCCCCTTCGCCAGTACCTCCTCGTTCTCCGAATCTATCACCTGGAATTTCAACGAGGAACTGCCGCTGTTAATCACCAAAATTGTCATATCCGCTGTGCGCCCCCTTTCAGCCGTATCTGTCACTGTTTATTATACTTGACTTGCTCCCTGTTGGCAACGAAAAACGGGACGCTGTACAAAAAGGCACCTTCGGAGCCGCAGCTTATCTGCCTGCCCGAAGGTGCCGTCATTTCTCCCTGTTATACCGTGCCCGCTTATGCGTCCCAGTCGGTAAAAGCAACGCTGACCATACCCATGCTGCATGAAACCTTATAGAAATTGGAATCCCCGGCGTTCATGGTCTGACTTCCGCCGATTCCGCTCAGTCTGTTGTCCCCGATTCTGACCTCGCCCATTCCCACGGAGGTACGGTAGCCGTAATGCTCCGGTTCTTTGATGTATAAGCGGACCGATCCCATTCCGCAGTCCACGGAGCACTTTCCATACAACTCGCCCCGGACCACAATCTCTCCCATTCCACATGTAATCTTTGACGCGTAACTGATAAAGTCCTTCATGGTCACCTGCCCCGCTCCCACGCTCAAAGTACTCTCACCGGCGGTAATTCCCGCCCCGGTCAGCGTTCCCGCTCCGATATTCAGCTTCACCTTATCAAAATGATACCCTTGGGGAATGGTAATGATCATCTTTCTCTTCGAAAATGTGTTTCTTCCGATCCGCAGAATATTTTTATCGGCAATGTCACGAACCGTCCAGATCCCGCCCGATACCTCGCTGATGATATCGCCCTCCTGATACCCTTCCGTCTCCAGGCCGAAATCATTGCCGGATCTGATAACCGCGGCACAGGCTCCGGCGCCTACGATAAGCTCGCTGATGCTGTGCATGCCGTCGTCTCTGGCCGGAATCGCTAACAGGCTCTGAAATCCTGTCTGCTCCGGATCTCTGGTCTGCTCTGATTCTCTCTTCCACTCTGATTCTCTCTTCCGCTCTGATTCTCTCTTCCGCTCCGTTTCCCGTTCTCCGGAATCTTCCGATCCCATGGTGAAATTCACCTCCGGTCCCTCTTGCCGCGGAACGCCTGCTTCGTTTGCATCGCCATACGTGTTATTGGAATGGCTGGCGTTTCCGCTCTGTAGGCCCAGAAGTTCATCTGTACTCACTTCCAGCACCTGTGATAATGGAACAAGCGTCATAATATCCGGGCAGGAAATTCCTGACTCCCATTTACTCACGGCCTGCGCCGATATTCCCAACTGCTCCGCAAGCTGAGCCTGGGTCAGTTTTTTCCGTTTTCTTAAGTATGCGATTCTATCGCCCATAGTTCCCGGAACAAATTCTTTTCTATCCTGCATCCTTCTGTTCTCCTTCCGTCTCAGCGTCTGTTTTTCACCGCGGTCTGCTGCGCTGTACAATTTTAAGATATCCTCATTCCACCTCAAAAATCAAGCAACCAGCGGTTGTTAATCACGCAAATCACGAAAAACAACCACTGGTTGAGTTCCTGAAACCAGTATATCACTCTTTTGTGTATGCGTCAGCTAAAACAAAAGTGTTTGGACACCAATATCTGGCAGGCAGAGGAGTGTTCGTCATGGGAAATCGAAAAAAACTGCTATGGTCCATCGGTCTCCCGTTTTCCACAACAGTTTATTCGATCTCTTACTTTCGAACCATCGGCTCACTCTGTTTTCTGCTAATTCCCTGTTCTCATCGGCCCAGCAGTTCGATCAGTCTGCCATACGCCTTCTTATAAGCCGACACGCCATCCTGCTCCCTGCGCTCCCTGGCTCCCTGTTCCAGTTTATCCAGGCCGTCGAATGACACGAGATGCGGTTCCAGACTTAAAAATCCTTTATAGCCTGTAGAATCCAGCATGGACAGAATCTCCTTCACATTGCCGTCACCATCCCCCGGAAGCACAACCTCGCCGTCTTCCTGAAGGGCATCCTTAATATGTATATAGAAGATATAAGGTTTCAGCATCTCATATGCCTCCAGCGTATCCTGGCCGCACTGGACAAAATTTGCAAAGTCAAAGACACCTTTAAAATGATCTCCGTAAAACGCCTCCATCAGCTCCAGGCACCGGCTGGCAATATCGCCGTAAATCTCCTTTTCATTTTCATGGAGAAGGACGACATCCTGTTCCACAGCATAGTCCACCATACGCTTCATTCTGGAAAATACCTCTTCCTTATACTGCGCAGGATCTTCCCCTTCCGGTATGTAAAAGCTGAACATGCGGATATACCGTACTCCCCACAGCTTTGCCAATTCCACAACATGCCGGTATGTCTCGAAATGCGGTTCAAAGTCATCGGTAATCTTAATCTTTCCAATCGGTGATCCCACAGAAGAAACACGGATACCAGCCGCTTTCATCCTCTCTCCCAGTTCGGAAGCCATCTCAAGGCTTAAGTCTGCCACGCCGGTTCCATCGGCGCTTCGAAGTTCTACATACTCCTGTCCCAGTTCCTTTAAAACACTTAACTGTATATCAAAATCCTTATTGATTTCATCTGCAAATCCAGAAATTCTGCAGTCACTTAACATTTTTACTCTCCTCTTCATTTTTCCAGCTGCTTCGCAGTTCCCCTGCCATCTTACAGTTCCCCTGCCATCTCAAGTTCCCCTGCTGCCTCGCAGTTTCCTGCCGTCTTACAGTTCCCCTGCCATCTCACAGTTCCCTGCCGTCTCACACATTCCCTGCCGTCTCATAAGCCTTCAGCATGAGCCAGACGGTGTCCTTAATCTGTTCCAGACCAACGGAAAATGGTTTTCCCTGCTCCACGCTCTCATAAAAGCTGTGAATACAGTCCATATGTCCAGCCCCCCAGTAGCTCTTGCCGAGATGTTCCCGGCCCGAGTAATCGATCGTTTTCGTCTCTCCATCGCTGCCCGCAATGGTGACTTTCAACTCCTCGATCCGGACCCTGGCCTTCTCGCATTCCAGCTCGATCATGGGCGGAACATCCGCCACATAGCCGGTGGTGGCATAGAAGCATGCCTTTTCTTCCCCGTAAGAAATATAGGCCTCCATCGTGTCCTCCACCTCAATAATGCCCTTTAAATGGTGATTGGAGGTGGATGCTTCCATAGTCAGAGGCGTCTTTCCGATCAGATACTGGATCAGGTCAAGCGTATGGATGGACTGATTGATCAGAGCGCCGCCGCCTTCCTTTTCAATCGTTCCGCGCCAGCCGCTTTCCGTATAGTAGCGTTCCCTTCTGCACCAGGTAACCAGGCCCCTGGCTCCCAGGATCCTGCCGAATTCACCGTTCTCAAGCCGTTCCTTCACCGCCGCAACGCTGGGATTAAACCGGTTCTGAAAGCAGACGCCCAGGGCCGCCCCGTTGTTCGCCTCTTTTTCCGCACGCTGAAGCGTCTCCCACTGCTCCTGGCTGATGACCGGGGGCTTCTCCATAAATGTATGAATTCCCCGCCTTAACGCCTCCGCTGCCATGGGCGTGTGAAGATAATGTGGCGTACAGATATGGAGGACGTCGATCTCCTCCTTCTCCAGCATCTGTTTCCAGTCGGTATAGGGGACTGCACCGTACTCCCGGGCCATAGACTCCGCGCGTTCCGGAATTACATCTGCCACGGCAGCCAGCTTGCAGCCTTCCATTTTCATGATCGATTTCGCGTGTACTGCGGCAATGCTGCCGCATCCGATGATCGCACTCTTCATTTACGCTTCCCTCTTTATCTTCTCTCTTCTAAGCCTTTCCACTCCCATAGGACCCCTTTGTGTTGAAGGTTACCTCGTTCACATGCTCCTTTTTCCGGGAAGCGGCTCTCTTCTTATTCAGTTCCTCCAGGAACAGCTCTTCATCGAAGGGAATCTCTACCGGGCGTTTCAACCAGCTGGATAAATGCATGGCATTGGAGAGTGTTAATCCGTTAATTCCTTCCTCTCCGCCCGCGATCAGCGGTTCTCCTCTTAAAATGGCTCCAGCAAATGCCCTCAGGACTCCCACATGCTGAAGATTTTCCCCGTCTGTCTCCACGTCGATCCATCTTCCCTCTGGCTTCTTAAAGCCCTCCGTGGTGGTATAGCAGTACTCTCTCTCATTGACAGCCAGCTCGTAAACCTTAATTTCCTCATTTTCGCAGACGATCTTTGCCTTTTCCAAATCCACCTCAAACCGGTTGGTTCCAGGCGCATCTCCCGTAGTCGTCACAAATACGCCGGTTGCCCCGTTCGGATACTCCAGATACGCCGTCACATCGTCTTCCACCTCAATATCATGCCATTTACCCTCGTGGCAGAAGGCCTGAACCGACTTAGGCATGCCGCAGATCCACTGAATCAAATCCAGATTATGAGGACACTGGTTTAAAAGGACGCCGCCGCCCTCGCCATCCCAGGTAGCGCGCCATCCGCCGGAATTGTAGTACGCCTGGGTTCTGTACCAGTCTGTGATGATCCAGTTGACACGCTTGATGGCCCCGTACTGGCCGCCGTTCACCAGCTCATGCATCTTCCGGTAGATGTGGTTCGTCCTCTGATTGAACATCATTCCAAATACCAGATCGTGCTTTGCCGCTTCCTCGTTCATCTCCCGCACCTGCTTCGTATACACGCCCGCCGGTTTTTCACACATGGCATGAAATCCCCGTTTTAAAGCTTCCATCACATACTTCGGATGGTCGTAGTGAGGAATCGCCACCAGAACGGCGTCCATGTCCGGATAATCCAACAGCTCCTCCGCCGTTTCAAAAATCTTCACGTTCTCCGGAAGAGTCTCCTCTGCCCATTGGCGTCTCGATTCCCGCAGGTCGGCAACCGCCGCCAGCTCGATCTCCGGCACTTTCCCATCTAAAATACTCTCCACATGGCCGCTTCCCATGTTACCAATCCCGATAATTCCCAGCCTTACTTTATTCATGATCCTATCCTCCTTCTACCTGTATCCCAATTCCGCAAGATTCCGATAACTCTTTTCGAGGCAGACAAATGGATTCTCCAGACACGTGTCCTGTTCCACCAATGCGTATTCGCAGTCAGTCTTCTTAAGCGCCTCTAAAATAGCGGGAAAATTCATATTTCCTTCCATCACCGGAGCCATGACCTCCTGCCCGTTCACGATGCCTCTGTCCTTTAAGTGAACGCAGGGAATCCGGTCGGCCAGACGCCCGATCCACTGGCACACATCACCGCCCGCTGTCTGTACCCAGTACGTATCCAGCGTAATTCCAAGCTCATCAGGGGCAAATGCGTCCAGCAGATAATCCATCAGATACGTTCCCCCTGTCTTCTCAAACTCAAACGCATGATTGTGGTACATGAGACGCATACCCGCATCCTTAATCATACGGGCCGGTTCCTTAAAATCAACTGCAAAACGCCTGATCCAGTCCGGGTTCCGGTATTTCTCCGGCATCGATCCGATACCGATATACTTACATCCCATCACCTCGTGGTCGCGGATCAGCTGCTCCGTATCCTTCCGTATCCTGTTTAAATCGCTGTGGGTCAGCACGATCTTCAGCCCCATCTCGTCGGCAATTTCCCTTGCAATCTGCGGGGTGATCTCGCTGCCTGTGGCCGACAGCTGTACCGTCTCATATCCGATCTCCGCCACCCGTCTCATGGTCTCCCGAAAATCCGGCGCCGTCTGTGTAAACAGCCTGACTGTATAAAGCTGTGCTCCTGTCTTCATAAATCATTACCTCCTGCATTCATTTCTGTTGCCTCTATCATAGCGCTCTTCCCGCAAAAAATGGATTGGTAATGATGAAATAAAGTTTGCAAATATAGCCCTCCCTGATATACAATAGAAGCAGCCAGCATCGATTTTGCTTATGCGCACATTTGGGAGGAACTGCTTCATGATCTACGAATCCGCCCCGGCCCCCGTGTCGGGAAAAGTTAATTTTACCACCAGTCATATGAAAAGCGATACCTTTGAAGTCCATTACCACTCCTGCTATGAGATCTACTATTTTCTAAAGGGAGACGCCGATTATATGGTGGAGGG
Organism: Hungatella sp.; assembly: GCF_046966825.1. NCBI lineage: Bacteria > Bacillati > Bacillota > Clostridia > Lachnospirales > Lachnospiraceae > Hungatella > Hungatella sp. The sequence continues at coordinate 10,553 of NZ_JBKVCZ010000099.1, forward strand.
CCGGGAGTACCATCTGACTCCCCACAGCCTGATTCTGCTGTCCCCCTACGTCTTTCACGGAGTGAGGGTGAACTCCACGACGGACTACGTCCGCTGTTCGGTCCATTTTTCGCCGGAATCGGTCATTGCAGAGCGTCGTGTCCTTCTGCTGTCCTCATTTCCGGGAAATAAAAAAAGCGGACCAGGAGAAGTGTTCTACGAGCAGACGGAAGAATATGGCCTTCACGCCTATTTTGAACACTTAATCTGGTCCCAGAAACAGCCTGCTGCCTTAAGCGGCGCCTATTATGCCATGTTCTTAGAAGCGCTCCTGGCTGAGATTTCCCTGATGTGCCAGACCCTGCGGCCCTCTACGCCTGACAGCAGCGCCTCCGGCACCATAACCGATATCATCCGCTATTTAAATGAGCACTTAACCGAGCCCGTCACGCTCGACGAACTGTCCGGCCGCTTTTTCATCAGCAAATACTATATGAACCGCGCATTTAAAAAGGCTACCGGCACCACAGTCATGGATTACTTAATCTACAAGCGCATCGTCATGGCCAGACAGCTCATGCTCAACGGCTTCACGGCGGCTGACGCGGCCAATGAGACGGGCTTTGGAGACTATTCAACCTTTTACCGCGCCTATAAAAAGGTGATGGGATGCCGCCCCGGAGCGGACAGGACTGGAAAAACGTCCCCAAATCCCCATGAAACAGTGAAAAAAGTGCAGGGAACCGATATTTAACCGGTCCTCTGCACTTTCTTTTCTCTTCATTCCCACACTGCTTTTATTCGTTCCCGCACAGCCTCCATCTGATTTCATCGTAAAACTTAAACACATACTGATTCGGCGAAAGCCCGGACACCTGCCCGTCTCCCGTTTCAATCACCGTCCAGGAACCGTTTTCAAGCTCCGCGAAATCGACCGTATAAAAATGGCTGTCCAGCACCGGAATCGTGTTCACCAGTTCTATGGGAACAACGGGCCATCCCTCTTTCTGATTGGAATTCGGGCTGAGCGTCAGGAGTTCCCCGTTTAAATAAAACGCCCTGTATTCATTGGTCATACTGTCCCGTCTCTTCAGTTCCACATATTCCTTTAACACAATGCCTCTCACATATAAATCTCCGCGCATTGCCTGAAACCTCCGGGCATATTCATCCAACTGCCTGTCATCGTACGATGAGTCGAAACAGGCGGGGAAATCAGTCCCCTTCACCGATTTCACGTAGTCTTTCATCATAAAACGGGGAAATGCGTGTTTAACTTCTCTCCAGTCCATCGCCTCCCCTTCCGGATATACTCTGATTCCTGGAGTATAATCCGCAATCGCCGGATAAGCCAGCGGGAATTCATGGCAGTTCTCGTATTCCGCCGGCGTATTGATCAGGGTCAGATTCCGCTCCTTCAGCGCCTCAAACAGCCTTGCATACACTTCCGGCTGCAGCATCCAGCCCCGGTAGATGCATCGCTCGTCGTCACCTGCCGCCTCCGCCGGATACAGCCTGAAAGGTTCTCCCGCCACGAAATTATCGTAATTGTACAGCACGGCCTGAAATTCAGGAAACTTTACCGCCTCCTCGTACTCCTGGCGGTAATCCGCATCCACTTTTCTGATGTCAAAGTAGTCGGCCGGGTAGAGTATGGTTATTTTCATGGTTGTATGGTTCCCTCCCTCCGCTTCACAGACACCGCACAGATGGTATCCGCATTTCCCGTGTATGGCCGGCCTGCTGCATCATCAAAAAATACAATATCTTCAAAGCCAGCTTCCCGCAGCTCTTTCTCCATAGACTCCACGGTATAGATCTGATTCCAGTTATTATAGCACTGACACGCGTCTTCCGTTACGATCACATACTGTTCAACATAGTTATTCGTCTCCGGATACTGATAATTCCGCTGGATACAGACATGGGGTTTTCCGGACCAGAATCCCTGCTCCAGATACTCTACGGCTTCCATTTCCCTCCGTTTTTCCCTGTACTTCTCTGAATCCCCATCCAAAATGAAAATTCCGTCTTTCTTCAGGGCTCCATACACGTTCTTTAAAAGTACTTTCCTGCTTTCCGGCGGAAGCACGCCATAATCGCAGTATATCAGAACGGCTGCATCAAATTCCTCCCGGTAATCCATTTCCAGATAATTTTTATAATGATATTCGATCGGAAGCGTCTCCGCCTCCGCGTGTTCCCTGGCATACGCGATGGAACGCCTGGAATAGTCCAGCCCTGTGACCCGGAAGCCCTCTTTGCAGAATCGCTCCGCATAGAGACCGGGGCCGCAGCCTAAGTCCAGAAGCTTCATGCCCGGTCTGACCTTACAGTACTGTGCGATCCATTTCGCAGACTGTTCTATAAAATCATGGCGTCTGGAAGCCGCGTCGATCTCCGGATCGAGATGCGCCTTCAGCATATACTCCGAAATATGTTCGTCATCCCAGAACGGAGCGGAGCTGGGCGCATAGAGAGATGGTTTTTCCTTTAAATAGTTGATGAATTTGCTGTACATAGGAACCTCCGTGTGAATTGTCATTTACTGTTATGACGGGTATTCTTTCAGTATACCTTTTTTTCTATGGGGATAGCAACCCTATGTTGAAGGCAGAATCAATTTTTAGAAGAACAAGTTCATTCACACCCACACACAATCCGAATTCCCGTCTCATATTTCCTGTCATCCACAATCACCCGCACATCAAATGTCCCCGTTAATCCGGCCTTATTCACGAACGTCCTGGTATTCCTCTCATCGGAATCCATGAACGTTCCGCAGCACATAGCCAGATGGGACACAGCCGTGGTAGAGATAAAGTATCTGTGGGTCTCATTTTCCCCTTCCAGAAGCAGCATGACGAGTTGTCCCTTCTCAAATCTGGAATAAAAAATAAAGCGGTCCGGTTCTTCCTCAATCCTTGCATTGCACACTTCCGGAAGCAGTTCGCCGCATGATTCCACAGGAATGTCCGTCTCAAATTCCTTTGTTACGCCCATATGCCCCAGCTGTTTTCCCTCTCCCAGCTCCAGATTATTGCCGGGCACATACATCTTTGTCTTCTCCGCACGGTAATAATTGCCGGGCAGATGAAGTTCCATCATGACTTTTCCGTCGCAAACCTCGACCGTGTATGTCTCCAGACGGCTATCCGGCATGTTTCTTGCAAAAGCTCCCAGTGCCTCGGACGGTTCGCCTCCGACATAGGAGATTCCACCTGAGTGAATCATGTAATGGTCTTCATTATAGTATTCTACATTACAGATATATGGTGAGAAGAATTCCGCACCGCGTTCCTTTCCGTACTGCCATACCTGCTCAATTGTCATTTCTTCTGTGTTGATCTTATAGCGGACGCCTCTGGAATAGCTGTCCTTCGCTGTCCGGTATTCCTCTTTCAGCTTTGAGCCGTAATGGTGGTTGTCGAAGCACATGACATCGCCATCCGGCGTAATCACACAGGCGTGCTGTTCATACTGCCATTCAAATCCCTCCCCTATGGGCTTGAAGAAATACTTCTGGTATTCCTCCGGCCACCCCTGCGGATCGCCGATAATCCAGTTCAGTTGTCCCGTCTCATAATCCACATTCACCATAGCATCAATATGACGGCCTGAGAAGGTAAGGGTATCCGTGTTCTCATCGTACCAGACAGCATTATTATGGAACCAGTCTTCAGAACTCCAGCTGCCCGATTTGGAGCATCCCGGTTCCAGGAACTGCTTGTAATCCCATGTCTTTAAGATCTCGCCGGTCTCCCTGTCTATTAAAACAGCCTTGTCCTCCACCGTATCGCTGGTCAAATCGTCAGTCAGAGAGATGATATTGCCATCCGGCATCTCGATATGATCGTGATGATAACCGCCCGGCAGACAAAATTCCTTGTATATCTTTCCGCACATATCCATCTCATAGATTCCGGACACGTAATACGGCATCTGGATCAGGCGGTCTGTTCCCATCAGAATATGGCCATTTCTCGCCCGCTTAAAATCAAAGATACACGGAACATTTAGATGCCATCTGGCGTCTCCTGCATAGTCGAAGCCGGATGCCAGATTCTCGTCTGACGGCGCTTCAATGATGATGTCATCCTGCATATACTCCGGTGTGGTCTTCATTGAATAGCAGACCTGCTTTCCATCGTACACATCGGGAGTCTGAATGGTGATTACGGCTGCAGTTCCACGGTAAGGACGCAGTTCCACGCGGTTTTCGTAATCATTATAAAGACCCAACACCGGCAGTACATGGGTCTTCGCTTTCGGAAATGTATGATAGATATTCGCTTCCTTCGTCTTTCCCTGGACTGTGACCGTTACCGCGGTCTCTTCCTCCGTCTTAAACAGCACCACCGCAGTCAGGGGACTGATAAAATACGGATTGTATTTAATCAGGGGATTCCGAAGCGTATAATTTCCCTCTTCCAGTTCCTTCAGCATGGCCGTTTCCGCCTCCGCCTGTCTCGCAATCAAACCGGCATCATACTTATAACCAATCGTTTTCTCTGCCATCTGTATCATCCTCTCTTTCTTCAAAAGTATTCCTGTAATTATTTTACCGGAGTTTGGAAAGTAAGGATATAACGTATGTTATTTTCATTAAAATTAAAGACGGATAACCCACCCTCCCCTGTCCCCAATCAAAAAATCCCCCCATAAAAGGGAGGAAGCCGGTAAGAGGGGGATCCTACCGGCTTTGAGTATGAAAAAAAGTTTTATATTATTAATAACGTTTACGAGTATTACTATAACCAATAAATGTGAAAAATATTTGCCCTAAATGTGAAAGAAATGTGAATCTTAAACATTCCTCTGATAAAGAAGTCCCCTGACTTCATACGAAATCAGGGGACCTGTCTCACTTCTTATCTCTTCAATTCCTATCTCTTTACTCCCATATGGAACATCTCATCAGATCCGGATTTCTCTTCCGTATCCTTTGTCTCCTGGGACGGTTCCTTTGGCGCAGTCTCTTCCGCTGCGGGACTGCTCAGGACTGCTTCTTCCTTCTTATCGTCGAACGTGTCCTTATGGCTTACCACGTCGTCCATCTTGTCGGCATCGGTCTTATCCTTCTCCTCCGGCTCCGGTATTCCCTTCATCTCTCTGAAGATCTTCATGAATTCCTTGCCGGTGATGGTCTCCTTCTCGATTAAGAACTCTGCGATCTTATCCATCACATCGCGGTTCTCAGACAACAGAGCCTTGGCTTCCTCGTAGGCTTCCTTCAGCATCTTCATAACCTCGTTGTCGACTTCGGCAGCCGTGGCATCGCCGCAGTTCATGACCGTACGGCCGGTTAAGTACTGGTCTTCCTGAGTCGCTAAGCCCATCAGACCAAACTTATCGGACATACCGTACTGAGTAATCATGGCACGGGCCATTCTGGTCGCCTGCTCGATATCGTTGGCTGCTCCCGTGGTCACAGTATCAAACACAAGCTCCTCCGCTGCTCGTCCGGCCAGGGCCCCGACCAGCATGGCGTGAAGTTCTTTCTTCGTATTTAAATATTTCTCTTCCTCCGGCACGTGCATAACGTAGCCAAGGGCGCCCATGGTTCTCGGAACGATGGTGATCTTCTGAACCGGCTCCGCGTCCTTCTGGAGGGCGCTTACGAGAGCATGGCCAACCTCGTGGTAAGACACGATGCGGCGCTCTTCCTTATTCATGATTCTGTCTTTCTTCTCTTTACCCACAAGCACAACTTCAACCGCTTCAAATAAGTCTTTCTGGGCGACGGCCTGTCTGCCGCTCTTAACCGCCAAAATGGCTGCCTCGTTGATCATGTTGGCAAGATCCGATCCAACCGCGCCGGAGGTCGCCAGCGCAATCGCGTCGAGATCAACGCTCTCATCCATCAATACGTCTCTGGAATGAACCTTTAAGATATCCACACGGCCCTTTAAATCCGGCTTATCCACGATGATCCGGCGATCGAAACGGCCTGGACGCAGCAGCGCCGGGTCTAAGATCTCCGGACGGTTTGTCGCAGCCAGAACCAGAAGTCCCTTGGAGGAATCGAATCCGTCCATCTCGGACAGCAGCTGGTTTAATGTCTGTTCACGCTCGTCGTTGCCGCCGCCGAATCTGGAATCACGGCTCTTACCGATGGCATCCACCTCATCGATGAAAATGATACAGGGAGCAGACTCCTGGGCCTGCTTTAATAAGTCACGCACACGGGAGGCGCCGACACCCACGAACATCTCTACGAAATCAGAACCGGACAGCGAATAGAATGGGACATGCGCTTCTCCGGCTACCGCCTTGGCAAGCAGGGTCTTACCTGTACCAGGAGGACCCACAAGCAAAGCTCCTTTCGGCAGCTTGGCGCCGATCTTCGTGTATTTACCCGGATTGTGAAGGAAGTCTACGATCTCCGTCAGCGACTCCTTCGCCTCGTCTTCACCGGCTACATCGCGGAATGTAACTCCGGTCTCTTTCTGTACGTATACCTTGGCGTTGCTCTTGCCTACGCCCATGATACCGCCGCCTCCGCCGACACGGCGCATCATAAAGTTAAGTAGAATTCCCATCAGACCAAACAGCAGCAGATAGCTGACAATGGTCTGGATAATGAAGTTGCCATCCTTACGGATCCTGTGCGTATCCACGCCGGCTGTCCGAAGTCTCTCCGCGAGTGTTAAATCATTATCCATTCGCACGGTATAATATGTTTTCCCGGGCATGTATCCTTCCCAGGTGCTCTTCGGCTCGATTGTAATTCTGGAGTCCTCGACGCTTACGGCCTCTACCTGCTTCTCATCCACCATGTTCATAAATGTATCATAGCTGAGCTCTTCCGTGGTCCTCGCTGAGAGTGCGTTGTGCAGATAGGACAGCCCTGCCACCGCAATTAAAAAGGTAACTACCCATGCAATAATTACCTGTGCGTTCTTTGGCATCTTACTGTTATTATTCTGATTGTTGTTGTTATCCATATGTGTAAATTCTCCAATCCGGATATTCTATACCCATTCTATATCATTATAGTGTCAGTCTCTCCATAAATCAAGAAAAGAATTATAAAATCCTTATAAAGAGATTTTCATTCCATGCCATTTTAAGACAAATTTTACACTTAATAATCGAAAGTTTTTTCATGAAAATGTGGATTTCTGAAATAATTAGTTGTATAATATCGTTTTTATTAAATGACACATCCCCAAAAAACCTTAAGGAGGTACCATTTTTATGCCAGTGAAATACGTATTTGTCACCGGTGGCGTCGTGTCCGGTCTTGGCAAAGGCATCACCGCAGCATCCCTTGGCCGTCTGCTGAAGGCGCGCGGCTATCACGTCACCATGCAGAAATTCGATCCCTACATCAACATCGACCCCGGCACCATGAATCCGGTCCAGCACGGTGAGGTATTTGTCACCGAGGACGGCGTGGAAACGGACCTGGATTTAGGCCACTATGAGCGGTTTATCGACGAAAATCTGACGAAAAATTCCAATGTCACCACCGGCAAGGTCTACTGGACCGTGCTGACAAAGGAACGCCGCGGAGACTTCGGCGGAGGAACGGTTCAGGTGATCCCCCACATCACCGACGAAATCAAAAGCCGTTTTCACCGCAGCGGAGAACAGACCGCGTCCGGCGTCTCAGACCCCCTGCAATCCGATGACATGGAGATTGCCATCATCGAGGTCGGCGGCACCGTCGGAGACATCGAGAGCCAGCCGTTTTTGGAGGCAATCCGCCAGTTCCAGCACGATGTCGGCCGTGAAAATGCGATTCTGATCCACGTAACCTTAGTTCCCTATCTAAAAGTGTCCGAGGAATTAAAGACAAAGCCCACCCAAGCCAGCGTCAAGGATTTGCAGGGCATGGGAATCCAGCCGGACATCATCGTCTGCCGCTCCGAGCTTCCCCTCGACGACGGAATCCGCAGCAAGATCGCCCAGTTCTGCAACGTTCCGAAAAATCACGTGCTCCAGAATCTCGACGTGGAGGTACTCTACGAACTCCCGCTGGTAATGGAACAGGAGCATCTGGCCGAGGTAGCCTGTGAGAGCCTGCACATCCCTTGTCCCGAACCGGATTTATCCGAGTGGAGTTCCATGATCGAGAGCTGGAAACACCCGCAGAAGCAGGTAACGGTGGCTCTGGTCGGCAAATACATCTCCTTACATGACGCCTATATCTCCGTTGTGGAAGCATTAAAACACGGCGGTGTGGCCAACCACGCCAGCGTATCCATCCGCTGGGTCGACTCCGAGGAGGTAAATGATGGTAATGCAGCCGAGATCTTTGACGGTGTGAACGGCATCCTCGTGCCCGGAGGCTTTGGAAGCAGGGGAATCGAAGGGAAAATTTCTGCCATCCGCTGGGCGCGCACCCATGGGATCCCGTTCCTCGGTCTCTGTCTCGGAATGCAGATGGCCATCGTGGAATTCGCCCGCGACGTCGTCGGCTACAGCGACGCCCACACGGCTGAGTTAGACCCTGACACCGGCCATCCGGTCATCCATCTGATGCCGGACCAGAACGGCATCGAAGACATCGGAGGAACCCTGCGTCTCGGCTCCTATCCCTGTGTGCTTGACAAAACCTCCAGAGCCTACGCCCTATACGGCCAGGAAACGATTCACGAGCGCCACCGCCACCGGTATGAGGTCAACAACGACTACCGCCAGGCCCTGACCGAAAACGGCATGAAGCTGTCCGGCATTTCCCCGGATGGACGGATCGTCGAGATGATCGAGCTTCCGGAGCATCCCTGGTTCGTCGCCACACAGGCCCATCCGGAATTTAAATCGCGGCCAAACCGTCCGCATCCGCTGTTTGCCGGCTTTATCGAGGCTGCGCTTAAAAATCTGGATAAATAATTCCCCAGTTATCCTGTCGCCCACATAAAATAAGAATATTGGTTATACTATCAATATCATTGAAAATGGGGGCAGACACGATCGTGACTACGGAAAAAGCAGTTATACTTTTAAGGGCATACGCCGCCTGCATGCTGAGTGAAAATTGCTCCGACTGTCCGTTTCAAGGGAAGTGTTCCGGCTGGACAGAGGAGCTTGTGCTTCAGGCATTACATCATTTAAATACGGAGTCCGAAGGAGATCAGCGCGTTTGACTGCGTTCCTCTGAAATAAAAGAACGGACAGAAAAAAGCTGGCAAACAGCTTTCTCCTGTCCGTATTCTGCCGCATTCATGGAGGCGTTCTCCATATCGGCCGGATCTCATCCATGGGTACTAAAGCCTATGGAATCACTCTCCGTATTGTCACCGGCTTCCGGTAATTCCAGGTTGAAATCTTAATGCCGCTTCTCCGGTTGGCCGCATGGACGATCTTTCCGCCTCCGATATACATGGCGACATGATCGATCGTGCTTCCGCTGGCATAAAACAGTAAATCACCCGGCTGCATGGCCGTGGAAGAAACCGCCAGTCCCTCCGCGGACTGTTCCCTGGAGGTTCTGTCCAGATGAATGCCGGCGGCGTGTTCCATGACATACTGAACGAAACCGGAGCAGTCGGCTCCCGTATTCGGATTTGTTCCGCCCCACCGGTATGGATTGCCGACGAAACGCACGGCGTAGTTCACCACCTGCTGGCGAAGGGAATTCTCCACTTTTTCCGCCTCCGGAATGGTATAAGCTACCACCGCGTTGCCCGGCACGTAGGCGTAGCCTTCTTTTTCACCGTATCGGATCTTAATCCAGCCGCCTCCCGCTCTGGAGAGAAAATCATACGTCTCTCCCTCGTGGATCCGGCCCAGGATCTCCGAATCCGTATCCGGAGCGCTGCGGACCCTGAGGGTATCCGTGTTTACGCGGAGCATGAGTTTCATATCGTAATAGGCCGATGCCCTGGCAGCCTGTCCCACGGCGAGATACTTACCCGAGACGTAGCCGGTTACCTGGCCCGATTTTATCTTATACCAGCCATGTTCCATTCCCAGCACGCTGCATCCGGCATGGCTGTCCATTTTTCCTACTATATCCGCGTCATTCTTTGGTTCTTTTCTGATGTTCAGGGAATCCTCCACCATGGCTACGCCAAGGTTTTTGAAAATATCACGAAAGGTTCCGAACACCACTTTTTCTTGCGTAAGACCGGCGGACACCGCCTGGCTCTCCGTTTCCTCCACAGACTCCAAATGCTTGTCCATGGCCGTCCCGAATCCCGCTATGGAGGTTCCGGACGTGAAGGAAGGTTCCGGCTTAGCCGCCTGTACATCTGCTGTGCCCAGGACCACGGCGCTGCCGCAGGCCAGGCAAAATCCCAGCATTTTCCATGCTTTGTCAGTCATTATGCACATTCCTTCGCAAGTTATTATTCAGATTTGTTGAAGCTGTTTATGATAAATGAGTTATCTGCTGATCTGACAGGTTCTTTAAATACGCCAGAGCGTAATCCCTGTCTCTTCCTATCTGCGCCTTCAGCTGCTCAAGTCCGTCAAATTTCTTCTCCGGGCGAATAAACGAAAGCAGCTGTACTTCTATATTCTTCCCATAAATATCCTCATCTATACCATACAGAAATGTCTCCGCTCCCACAGGGGATACCCCGCTCACGGTCGGCTTCCTTCCGATGTTCGTCACTCCCCCGTAATAAGTACCTTCTACATAGACCTTTGACACGTAAACGCCAAATGTCGGCAGATGTTTTTCAGGCGGCGGCAGAATGTTGGCCGTTGGAAATCCCAGGACGCTTCCCCCGATATGATTTCCGTGCACCACGGTTCCGTGGATGGCATACGGCTCGCCGAGAAGCTCGTTCGCCTTCTCGATATTTCCGGCATCCAGTTCTTCCCGCACATACGTACTGCTGATATCCCGGTTGTCATCCTGTTCCTTGTGAATGACGATGAGCTCGTACCCGTATTTCGCCTTCCATTCTTCGAGGCGGTCCGCATTGCCGGCCCCCTTATAGCCAAAGGAGCAGTCCGTTCCGACGACGATCACCCTGGCGTGCATGCGCGAAACCAGGATATCCCGCACGAAGTCCTCCGGCGCCATACGTGCCGTCTCCTTCGTAAACGGATACTCCACTAAATAGTCTATGCCGATTCTTTCCAGATTATTCCTTCTCTCCAGGTTGGTGGTGATAACCGTCTGTTTCTTTCCCTCCACCAGGCTTCCCGGCGTCATATCAAAGGTAAATACAGCCGTCTTAAGGCCGCGCTCCGCCTTCACCTCCAGCATCTGCTTCAGCAGCTTCTGATGGCCCCTGTGGCGTCCGTCAAACTTGCCGATGGTCACGACCGCAGGCTCCTCAATCTGAAAATCTGTTGTTTCGGTTATATATTCCATCATTTGTTTCCTCCCAGAAAAACCTTCTGAGGCTTCAGTACGTTCTTCTCCCGGTCCAGAGCGTAAATCCCGATAAACCGCCCCTGGCTGTCGTAGACCCGGACCGGGCTGTCCTGCGCCGGGGAGTCTCCCTCCGCCTGATTGCGGTAGAACGGATTGCCGTTATGGACCAGCTTATCAAACTCTTCCTTCATCGTAAGAGCCGGATACTCTAAAAACACGGCGTCAACGGCAAGAATATAATCCGCAAGTCCGCCGTCATCCCTCTGCTTCTCAATCTCGGAGAGCGTCAGGCTGTCCTTCAGTTCAAACTGGCCGACTCTCGTCCTCAAAAGCGATTCCATACAGCCGCCGCATCCCAGCTTTCGTCCGATATCGTAGCAGAGCGTCCTGATATAGGTCCCCTTTGTGCATGACACCGACATGGTCACTCGCGGCAGGGCGATCTCCTCCACGGAGATATCCAGGATCTTCACCGGTCTCGCCTTCCGTTCCACTTCCCTGCCGGCGCGGGCCAGCTCATAGAGCTTCTTCCCATCCACCTTCAGCGCGGAATACATGGGCGGCACCTGGTCGTAATCGCCCAGAAAGCTCAAGACTGCCGCTTTCACCTCTTCCTCCGTCACCGCCACCGGATATTCGGCGAGCGTCACGCCCGTCGTATCCTGCGTATCGGTCTCGAGGCCCAGCAAAAGCACGGCGCGGTAAGTCTTCGTCCGGTCTGCCAGCAGATCGCAGAGCTTCGTGCCGTTTCCGAGACACACGGGAAGCACGCCCTCCGCCATGGGGTCCAGCGTGCCGGTATGTCCGATTTTTTTCTGTTTTAAAATACCTCTCATTTTCGCAACAACGTCATGAGAGGTATAGCCTTTTTCTTTGTATACATTGATGATACCGTCTGCCATCTTTAAGTATCTCCATTAATTTGTACTGAGATCCGTGCGGATAAGTTGTTGACGACGTCGTGAACACTGCCGGCCATGGTACATCCCGCCGCCTTCACGTGGCCGCCGCCGCCGAAATACACGGCGATCTTACTCACATCCAGATCATTGGTGGAACGCAGGCTCACTTTATACTCGCGGCAGGCCGTCTCGTACATGAAAATCGCACACTCCACGCCCTCCGTAATCCTCAGCTGGTCGATGATTCCATCCATGTCGGCGCTGGTCACGCCGTAGAAATCCATGTCCCTCTTATGAATCACGCTGAAAATACAGCGCCCATCCAGGAAGGTAATGCTCTCCAGAAGCGCACGTCCCAGAATCTGGTTCTGAATATACGTTTTCCGGTAAAAGCTGTTGTCGATGATGTGGGGGAAATCGATTCCCTTTGCCATCATCTTTCCCGCGATCTCCATGGTCTTCGCAGAGGTGCAGTCGTATTTAAACACCCCTGTGTCGTGGATAATACCGGTGTAAATGCATTCCGCCACCGCTTTGCTTATCTTCTCTTCCTCCAGAAGGCCGAAGAGGACCTCGCAGGTGGAGCTGGCTTTCGCTTCTATGATATTCTGTCCCGCAAACCCGGTATTGGTCACGTGGTGGTCCACGCAAATACTCTTTTTGGCGCTGTTTAAGTACCGCACCGCCTCACCGAAGCGGAGCATGTCGCTGCAGTCCAGGCAGAGGCAGAGATCAAACTCCGCCTCCACTGAAAAATCGCTGCAGATACGCTCTATATTCTTTAAATAACCGAATTTTATGGATGGTTCCTCTAAAAAGACGGTCACTCGGACATCAGGATAATGTTCTTCCAGGTAGTTGTACGCTGCCAGACAGGATCCGATACAGTCTCCGTCCGGGCGGATATGGCCGATGATCGCCATCGTCTCTACATCCTCAAGCATAGTATCAAAAAAGCTCATGGAAACACCTCCTACTCTTTGATATCTTTCGTTACCTCGTCAATCAGTTTCGACATATTTACCCCATATTCGATGGACTGGTCCAGAATAAATTTGATCTCCGGAGTATTCCGTAAATTCACTCTTCTGGCCAGCTCGCGGCGAATATAGCCCTCCGCGCTCTTCAATCCTTCGATGGTTGCATTGCCGGCTTCCTCGTCTCCTAAAACACTGATATATGCCTTGCAGAATTTTAAGTCCGGAGTCACAGAGACTGCAACCACCGTCGTCATGGGATGGATTCTCGGGTCCTTGATCTCCAGGCGGATAATCTCGCTCAGTTCTCTCTGAACCTCCATATTGATTCTTGTATTCTTTATACTGTTTTTACGCATGTTCTTCCTTTCGTTTTGCCGCTCCGCCTTCCGGCAGGATTCCCCGGCTTCCACTTAAGTCCTAATGCAGTGTAGTACTAGCGGGGAACCTCTACCATAGCGTAAGCTTCAATCATGTCATCTTCCTGGATGTCATTGAACTTCTCAAATACAAGACCACATTCGTAACCTGTCGCAACTTCCTTCACATCATCCTTAAATCTCTTTAAGGATGCCAGCGGGCCATCGTAAAGCTGCTCTCCTGCACGTGTAATACGTACGCTGCAGCCTCTCTGGAACTTACCGTCCATGACATAGGAACCTGCAATCGTACCGACGCCGGAAGCCTTGAATGTCTGACGCACAATGGCGTGGCCGATCACCTGCTCTTCAAAGATCGGATCCAGCATGCCCTTCATGGCCGCTTCCACATCCTCGATTGCCTGATAGATTACCTTGTACAGTCTCATATCCACTTTCTCGCGCTCTGCTATGGACTTCGCCGTCACATCGGGTCTTACGTTAAAGCCGATGATGATGGCGTTGGAAGCAGATGCCAGAGATACGTCGGATTCGTTGATGGCACCAACGCCGCCGTGGATTACCTTTACCATAACTTCTTCATTGGACAGCTTCACAAGACTCTGCTTCACTGCTTCCACAGAACCCTGTACGTCAGCCTTGACAATGATCGGCAGTTCCTTGATATTGCCGGCCTTGATCTGGCTGAACAGGTCATCCAGTGATAACTTAGCTTTTGTATCTTCCAGTAATTTATTCTTGCCTTCAGAGATAAATGTCTCTGCGAAGTTTCTCGCTTCCTTCTCGTTTACAGTTCCTACCAGAACCTCGCCTGCGTTTGGAACGTCACCCAGTCCCAGGATTTCCACAGGAGTAGACGGACCGGCCTCTTTGACTCTGCGGCCCTTGTCATCCATCATGGCGCGGACTTTTCCGTAGCAGGAGCCTGCGGCAACGGTATCTCCTACATGGAGAACACCCTTCTGTACCAGAACGGTGGCAACCGGGCCTTTTCCCTTGTCAAGCTCTGCCTCGATGATTAAACCTCTGGCAGTTCTGTTCGGATTGGCCTTCAGCTCCTTCACCTCTGCGGTTAAAAGGATCATCTCCAGAAGCTCCGGAATACCGTCTTTTGTATGTGCGGATACCGGTACAAATACCGTGCTGCCGCCCCAGTCTTCCGGAATCAGTTCGTATTCGGATAATTCCTGTTTTACTCTGTCGATGTTGGCACTCGGCTTATCGATCTTATTGATTGCCACAATAATCTCTACGCCTGCTGCCTTCGCATGGTTGATCGCCTCCACAGTCTGCGGCATCACGCCGTCGTCCGCTGCGACTACCAGAATTGCGATATCTGTGGACTGAGCGCCTCTCATACGCATGGCCGTAAATGCCTCGTGGCCTGGTGTGTCTAAGAAGGTGATCTTCTGTCCGTTAATTTCCACCATGTAGGCGCCGATATGCTGTGTGATACCGCCGGCCTCTCTGGAGGTTACGTTTGTCTGACGAATCGCATCAAGAAGGGATGTTTTACCGTGGTCAACGTGGCCCATAACGCATACTACAGGCGGTCTGGCAACCATATCGGCCTCGTTCTCTTCATCCTCTTTTAAGAGTTCTTCGATGACATCCACTTTTACTTCTTTTTCGCAGAGAACTTCGTATTCCATAGCGATCTCTTCCGCCTGATCGAAGTCGATCTCCTGATTCAGGGTTACAATCTTGCCCTGCAGGAACAGCTTTTTAACGATTGCTGACGGCTGAAGCTTCATCTTCTCCGCTAATTCCTTGATTGTCAGGATCTCCGGAAGAATGATCGTCTTAACGACCTCTACCTTAGGCTCTTCATGTGCCGGCGGCTGGATCGGAGCTTTAAACTTGCCGCCTTTGCCCAGATTCTTCTTTGCGTCGTCGTCCTTGTCTCTCTTGTCGAATCTATCGTTCTTATAGGCGTTTTTATTGCCTCTGTTGCTCGTTGGTTTTGCCTGGATCGGTGTATCAAAGGATTTTGCTCCTCCGTCTCTGCCCGTTCCCGGACGTCCGCCCGGTCCCTGCGGTCTGCCTCCGCGATTATCGCGGTTGCCCTGATAACCGCCCTGGCCCTGCGATCTTCCATCACGGTTGCCCTGATAGCCTCCCTGGCCCTGCGGTCTTCCGTCACGGTTTCCCTGATAGCCTCCCTGGCCCTGCGGTCTTCCGTCGCGGTTTCCCTGATAGCCTCCCTGGCCCTGCGGTCTTCCGTCTCGGTTGCCCTGGTAGCCTCCCTGGCCCTGCGGTCTTCCGTCACGGTTGCCCTGGTAGCCTCCCTGGCCCTGCGGTCTTCCGTCACGGTTGCCCTGGT
>NZ_JBKVCZ010000100.1:0-26272 GCF_046966825.1 Hungatella sp.
GTCTATGGCAGCCTCGCCTATTTTACCGGAGATTCGAAGATCTTTACGCTGCGGCGCTATCTGAAGTTTGCAGCCGTCTGGGCGGCTGTAGTCCTTCTGTGGACGGGGGCGCTGTTAAAGGCGGACACCGTAATGGCGGCAAAGGATGACCGTATGGAGGACGTAACCGGATTCTTTCTGGCGACCGAAATCCAGGGAAACGGCTACTATGAAGAGGATGAGCCGGGAGGGATTGACACCATTTTCCGCATTCTTCGGGATGCACTTTACCAGGACGGGAATCCCCTGGAACGCTTAAGCCCTGATGTGCGGGTGCCCGAGGATGAACTGCAGCTTCAGATTTTTCTTGGAAAATACCGGCAGGATTCCATGATCTGCGAGGTGAATCCGAAGGAGCATTATCTGGTGACGGAGCACGGTACGGTATACCGGGTGCCGGAAGAATTCTCCAGATATATGGTTCAGTACCAGGAGGACTGTTTGGAGTCCTTATATGATGAATACGACGGGGAGGAGACGATGACAGATGAAGAAACTGGCGGAATGGAGAATTAAAACGAAGAAAGACTGGATCCTTGCGTTCCTGTTTACGGCCCTGATGGTCTATGTGGCGGCGGTCCGCTTTTTTCACTGGAAGATCATCAATTTTATGCAGAAGTTCATGCCGGATAAGATGAGTACCATGAACCTGCCGGAGGGATATGGAACGGTGCTGTTCTGCGCTTTAGGCATGGCGGTGATCACGATGGCAGTGCTTGCGCTTGAGCACCAGAAAAAGAAGTATATAGCGGCGGCGGGGCTGGCCGGATTCCTGATTGCCGACTGCGCGCTGGGCGGCTTCGTATTACACTGCCGCCTGATCGTACAGCGGGGTTATGAGGAACCGGCGGCTTCCGCCTGGATCGCCTTACGTGATGAGAATGAGAATGTGAATCTGGCGTCCGGAGACGAGACTCTGGCGCGGCTTCAGATGCTGGCATTTTCCCTGGAGAGGCAGCCGGCCGAGAGACAGGCGGAGCTAAAAAAGCTGGTGAGAGAAGGGAAGCAGGCCCGTTCGTTTGTTTGGTTCTCCTTTCCGGAGAAATATTTTCACGGATACGATCCTATATTTAATATAGAAGAAGGACTGATTTATATGGACCGCGGGGATCAAAATATGGTGTTTTACAAGGATAACGGTTTCATTGAGTGTGTAGAAGAACTGAAAAACACCATGATTGAGAAAAAATGATTGAAGAAATGGTGATGACTGCCAATAAGAAAAATATCGGCTCCCCCAGCTTATCGTAACCACTAAAGTGTTTCTTTTACCAAAACGTTTTAATTGCACTTGCTTAACGAGTGTTCCGGTGCTATAATTGAGACGAACAGGGGGTGCGTGATGAAAAAAGTAAGTATTAAAGATGTTGCTAAGGAAGCTGGAGTATCAATTACTACGGTTTCCAGGGCATTGAACGGTTATATGGATGTCAGCGAGAAGACGAGAAAACATATATTAGAGGTGGTGGAGCGGCTGGATTATGCGCCGGATTTGAACGCCAGATCTTTGGGAGGAAAGGCGGATACAACCATAGCACTTTTAACGTCAGAATTGACGCCCACGAACGAAAGCGGTTTTGTTTACGGTTTGATCAGCGGTTTATTTCGGCAGTGCAACGATATGGGCTGTGAGTTTGTCCTGCTGGCTACGAATACGATGAAACAGCAGAAGCTGAGCTTTCTTCAACTGTGCAAGAGAAAGAATTTAAGCGGCGTCGTGGTCACAGGACTGAAGGTGGATGATCCCTATTATCATGAAATCCTGGACAGCGATATTCCCTGTGCTATCATTGACATGCCGGTCAGAGGAAGGAAAAAGTGTGAGATTGCGGTTGATAATGTGGCGGCATCCAAAGAAGCGACAGCGTATCTGATCGGGCTGGGACACAGAAATATAGGCATGATCAATGGCGGAAAAACAGCAGATGTCAGCGGCCAGCGGTATTCCGGCTATGTGTCCGCACTGGTGGAGGCGGGGATTCCTCTTCAACTGGATTATATGAAGTACTGCGATTTCCTGGAGGATACGGCCTGCGAAAAGACGGAAGAACTTTTAACAAAGTATCCGGAGATTACCGCTCTGTTCTGTGCCAGCGATGTGATGGCAATCGGGGCGATCCGGGCGGTTGAGCAGATGGGAATGCGGGTTCCGGAAGATATATCAGTAATGGGCTTTGATGATATCCCCATTGCTCCCTATGTCTATAAAGGGATATCTACAGTCCGGCAGTCACCGTTACTCATGGGTATCGAGGGGGGGAAGGCGATATGGAAGATGTTAAGCGGTGAAGAGGTAGACAGCCGCGTGATCCTCCCTCATGAGATGGTGATCCGGGGGACGACCGGAAAGGCGAGAGTCTGATTGGAAAATATAAAAAAGTGCCAAATTTTTTATCAAAAAATAGGCACTTTTTTTATTTACAAACAAGGAGAGCCGCGTTATAATTAAGTAACGAAAACGTTTTGGAAAAAACGCTGTATGAAGTGGAAGCAAAAGAATAAGAGTCAGGAGGAAAATGCGGATGAGGAAACCGGGATGCGTATTAAGGATATTGTGTGGCCTGGTGGATTTCCTGCTCATCATGATTCCGATTCAGTTCGTCATGATGGGGGTTTTCTCGGTATCACTGAGTCAGGCGGATCTGCTGTTTAAGCTGCTGTTTGCTGTGTATGGAGCATTGCTGACAGAGTATATGGGCATGACTGCAGGCAAGTATTTCGGAAAACTCAGAGTCGCCGATAACCGTGGAGGAAAGGCGCCCATACTTTACGTGGGTTTGCGGGAACTGACGAAGTCCTTATATCTGATACCGTGGCTGGGCTGGGGGCTTGCATTGGTCAGTCTTGTGATGATGGCTGTCCGCAGGGATGGCAGAACGCTTCATGATCTGGTCGGCAACACCAGGGTGATGACGGCGAGACGGTTTGAACAGGAGGAGAGGGAGTGAATCTATGAATGGAATGACTGAGAATTCTCTGCTGGCAATGACTGATCCGGTTTTGCTTGTGATCAGCGCGGCAGCTATCTGCTTTCTGGGTTATTTCTGTGCCAGACGGTTTAAGAATACAAATGATTTTGCAAAGAGTGTAAAGTTGTATTTACCGCTTATGGCAGTTGCGGACTGCATCATTGTATGGGGATGGAACCTGGATATTTTGCTGCTGGCCGGTATCGATATCTGCGGTTTTATTGTAATGGCATTGGCGTCAAATTATTATTTCTACCATGGATCATGAGTATTTTTTTTACAGCATAACAAAAACGCTTTGGTAAAACGGCTTTAATATAGGAAAATCAGGAGGAAAGTTTTTATGAAGACAACTATGGATTACTCGAAGGCCGCAGACTGGATTATAGGCGAGAAGGCATTTGACAGCCGTCTGTTGGGGAAATGCGAGTCGATAATGTGTCTGGGTAACGGATATTTCTGTATCCGCAGCGCTGCGGAGGAACGGTATGTGCGGGAGAAGCGGGACTGCTTCGTGGCAGGGACATTTAACAAATTTGACGAAAATGAAGTGACGGAGCTGCCCAACGCGGCGGATCTGATGGCAATGGATTTAGAACTGAACGGGCAGCCGTTTACTTTAGAACAGGGAGAGATTAAGTCCTATTACCGTCAGTTGAACTTAAAGACAGGAGAACTGACGCGGACCGTAGACTGGTTGTCTCCGGATGGAGATGAATACCGGTTCGTTTTTGAGCGGATCGTATCCATGAAGGAAAAGCATGTGGCGGCTCAGAGGATATCGGTTACGCCGGTGACCCGGGATACAGATTTCCTGATGATTACGGGAATAGACGGCAGCATGAACAACAGCGGCGTGCAGCATTTTTCTGAAGGCGACAAGCGGTTCTATGAGGGAAAAATCATGCAGGCCTGCCAGACCACGACACAGTCGGGAATTGGATTTGTGCTGACCGCACAGGCTTCATTTACGCTTAATAAAGAGGTATATACGCCAAAACAGCATATTGCCATGGATCGGCGGAAAATCTTCTGCGAATATCAGGGGACTGTTCCGGCAGGTAAGACGCTGGTTATGGAGAAGATCGGCAATATCTATACGACGCGGGATCGGGAGATGGAGGAGCGCTCTTTAAAAGAATTGCAGGAATATGCACGGACCGCCTTAGAGAAAAGCGCGGAAAAAGGGTATAAGGCCCTGGCAGCAGAGAGCGCTGCCATGTGGAAGGGGCGTGTCTGGGATAAGACGCCGATTCTTATCGACTGCGAGGATCCCATGGACCAGCTGGCAATCCGGTTTGCCCAGTATCACCTCTATGTGATGACACCGGCTCATGATAACCGCATGAATATCGGCGCCAAGGGGCTCAGCGGAGAAGGTTATAAGGGACATACTTTCTGGGATACGGATATCTTTGCCCTTCCGTATTTTACGTATACAGATCCGGAGGTGGCTCGTTCTCTGGAAGAATACCGCTATCTCTCTCTCCCTGGCGCTCATAAGAAGGCCGAGGGGAATCAGTATAAGGGGGCCCAGTTTCCATGGGAATCCGCATGGTTGGATGACGGGGAGGTGACGCCTGTCTGGGGGGCAGCGGATATTATTACCGGACTGCCGACCAAGATCTGGTCCGGCTTTATTGAGCAGCATATCACAGCGGATGTAGCATACGGCGTATGGCAGTATTACATGGTGACTGGCGACCAGGATTATATGGACCGGTATGGTTATGAGCTTCTTATGGATACTGCGATATTCTGGGCTTCCCGGCTGGAATGGAGTGAAGAGGACCGGATGTATCACATTAACGATGTGGTGGGTCCGGATGAATATAAGGAGCATGCCGATGACAATGCGTATACAAACTATATGGCGCACTGGAATCTGGGAATCGCGATTACTTATTATGAAGATTTGAAAGAACATCATATAGACATTTTTGAGCGCCTGAATGCGAAGATGGGACTGGACGCGGCCTGCAGGATCTGGAGAGAACGCC
The DNA here is from genome assembly GCF_046966825.1 of Hungatella sp. Classification (NCBI taxonomy): domain Bacteria; kingdom Bacillati; phylum Bacillota; class Clostridia; order Lachnospirales; family Lachnospiraceae; genus Hungatella; species Hungatella sp. The sequence continues at coordinate 5,009 of NZ_JBKVCZ010000100.1, forward strand.
GTCCCCTCATTTACCTGCCGCAGCCGCGTAAGGAGGACTTAGTGATACCGCAGGACGCCAATTATCTTAGCTATCCGGTTATTGACTTAACCAAATACAAAGAGCGGGCGGAAGTGGGGAGCCTGTTTAAGGATTATAACTTAGAGACGGTAAATCATATGCAGATATCCAAACAGGCGGATGTGATGATCCTGTTCCTGCTGATGGAAGATTTGTTTTCACCGGAGGTGAAAAAGGCCAACTGGGATTATTATGAGCCGAAGACGCTGCATGATTCCTCATTATCTTTGTCTACCCACGTGATTCTGGCAAGCGACCGAAAGGATAAGGCCCTGGCTTATCAACTGTTTTCCCGCGCTGTCCGAATTGATGCGGGAGAAAATATGAAGTCTTCCAATGATGGAATCCATGCTGCCTCGATCGCCGGCATCTGGCAGTCTGTGGTCTACGGCTTCGGCGGCGTGCGCATGCTTCACGGAAAGCTGCGGGTATGCCCGGCTCTTCCGGATTCCTGGCACAAACTGGATTTTGCCATTTTCTGGCATGGACAGAGGCTTCATATGGTGATTGACAGGAATACGCTCACGATTACCAATGAAACCGGTACGAGAGCAGTAGAAGTGGAAGTATATGGTCAGAATTACCAAATCAGGGACAGCATTCATGTTCAATATGCCGAACTGTAATTATAGTACAAATTAACTCTTGAAAACAAAAACGTTTTGGTGTATATTATGATTATCCAAAACGTTTTTGTAAAAGGAATTCATGTTAAAACTGACCAAGAAAGTGACGCGGCATACACAGACATAGGAACAAAATGGAAAAGAAACAGATCAATTGAATAGGGAAGATGGAGGCAGTATTATGAGAAAGAGTATCAAAAAGGTATTAGCACTTGGAATTGCAGCGGTTATGGCCTTATCACTGGCGGCCTGCGGAGGCGGTACTTCCGGAAGTACACAGACAGACGGCGCAGACAAGGGGGCAGCTCCTGACAGCGCGGCTGCGGACGGCGGTTATTCGGGAAAGACCTTATCCATCGGGATCTGGGGGGGCAATGACCAGGAGTCTGCGGCGATCAATCAGGTAAAGGCGGATTTCGAAGCGAAGACAGGCGCAAAGGTGGAGGTCAAGGTTTATACAGATTATAACACGCAGATTCAGGCGGATTTTATCGCCGGCACGGCTCCGGATGCATTTTATATTGATGCGATTATGTTTCCGTTCTACAGCGGGCTGGGGGTATTGGAGCCTCTCGATCCTGTAGAGATGGGAACCGACGCTTATTATGAAAATCTGTTGTCGGCCTTTACGGCAGAGGATGGCACGGTCTATTGTATTCCCAAGGATGTATCAACACTGGCTACTTACTATAATATCGGTCTGCTGGAATCCGTGGGAGTCAGCCCGGACGATATACCGGCATCCTTAGAGGATTATAAGGACTTTCTGGTGGATTTACAGGGAAAGCTGGATGAAAAATACGGCAAGGGCCAGGTAGCGGCCATGACCTACAATCAGGATCTGGCCAGGAACATATACATACTGGAGGCTGGCGGCTACAGTGTCTCCGATGATAATGGCAATGCCCGGTTAAGCAGCGACGGTGTGGTGGACAACATGCAGTTTATGGTGGATCTGGCACTGACTGGCGCCTGGAAGACACCAACAGATCTGGGCCTTGGCTGGAACGGAGAGGCCTTCGGCGTCGGCAAGGCAGCGATCATGGAAGAAGGAAACTGGGTCTATACCTCTCTGATAAATGTGTACAGCGATATCAGATTGAGGGTGAAGGGGATGCCGACCTACAAGGGAACTCAGTACTCCATGTCCTTTACAGTTGGCTGGGGCGTATCCTCAGTATCCAGGGAGAAGGAGCTTGCCAGGGAATGGATTCGATACGCAGCAGGTGAGGAAGGGATGAAGACCTGGTGTACGGGAGCCGGATGTCTTCCCTCCAGAGCCGATGTAACAACGGCCATGGACGTGGAGAGCGACCCGGTCTGGAAGGTACACTCCGACATGATCAACGTGGCGCTTCCGTGGCAGAAGGGAACCACCATCGACATCATCAACAGCGCATATAAGAATTTTATTCCGGCGGCGTTCAAGGGAGAGCAGTCACCGAAGGAGGTTTTGGAGCAGATCGATAAGCAGGCAAACAGCGAGATCGCAAACGCGATGTAATGCATAGTGGGGAGATGGAATTTGTGGAGAAAACGAAAACAGTAAAAAGATGTTACACCGGATATGAGAAAAGGGAGCATGTGCAGGGATACGTATTTCTGACACCGGCCATCATCATCTTGTCGGTCTTCATTGGCTTATCGGTCCTGTTTGTCATCTACCTGTCCTTTCATAAGGTGAATTTATTTACCAGAACCTATGAATTTGTGGGGCTGCAGAACTATAAGAGGGTCTTTACTGATGATATTGCGAGAATCGGTCTGAAGAATACCCTGATGTTTTCGGTGGTCGTAGTACCGGTACAGACAATCATGGCGCTGGTTATATCATCAGTGTTAAACAGTAAGATTAAAGGGAAATATTTTTTCCGGACCGTATATTTCCTTCCGACACTCACCTCCAGCTCTGCGCTGACCATGATCTTTATGTTTATGTTCAGCGTGAGCGGTCCCATCAACGGGGCGCTCTTAAAGCTGCATGTGGCAGAGCAGGGCATCAATTTTCTGCAGGAACCGGCATTTGCACTAAAGGTCATTATGGCGATGAATATCTGGTCCACGATTCCCATGTATACAACCATGTACTTAGCCAGCTTACAGGATTTACCGGCTTCCATGTATGAGGCAGCCGACATAGACGGGGCGGGGCCCGTCAAACGTTTTTTGTATATCACGGTTCCGTATTTAAAACCGATCACCACGTATGTGCTGCTGACAAGTATCATTGGGACTCTGCAGATGTTTGATCAGGCATATATCTTTTCCAATGGGTCCGGTGGACCGGCCAACTCCACATTAACAGTATCATTGATGGTATACAAATATGCGTTCGGAACCCAGAACGCCATGGGCTACGCAGCAACGTTAGCGCTGATCCTTGCAGTTATCATCATGGTCATCTCGATGTTAGCGGAAAAGGCCAACAGTGAAGAACGAGTCTATTAAGGGGGAGACAATATGAAAAAACACATGAAACCCGGAATGATTGGTTTGTATGCGATTCTTATCCTGGCGGCGGTCATAACGGTATATCCGTTTCTGTGGATGGTATCCGCGTCATTTAAACCGTTAAAAGAGATCGTTGGCGGTAATCTTGCACTGATTTCCGATGAGATGTCCTTTGACAACTACAAGTACATCTTTGGCCGTTCCTCTTTATTTCCGAGATGGTTCGTAAACTCCCTGATCATCTCGGTGATCGGAACCGCGGTGAATGTCTTCATCAATACCATGGCCGGATATTCTTTATCGAGGCTGTCGTTTCCAGGCAGGGATACCATTTACCATCTCTTCCTGGCCCTGATGATGGTGCCGGCACAGGTACTTTTGATTCCAAACTATCTGATATTACAGAAAATGGGACTGCTGGACAGCTATTCGTCCTTAATTCTTCCGGCGGCGGCCAATATCGGCAACATTTTTCTGATGAGGCAGTTTTTCATGAACTTCCCGAAGGAGGTGGAAGAGGCGGCCAGCATCGACGGGCTGGGGCGTTATGCCAGATTCTTCCGGATCTGCATGCCTTTAGCCAGGCCGACGATCGCTACCCAGGCGATCTTCGTGTTCATGGGCTTCTGGAATGAGTTTACCAAGCCCATGCTCTATATCAAGACAGCATCCAAATATACGCTGACCCTGGGGCTTCAGAGTTTTCAGTCCCAGAACGCAGGGACCATGTGGAACCAGGTGATGGCGGCGGCCTGTATCTCGGTTTTCCCAATCATCATTATTTACTTGATTTTTAATAAATATTTTTTGGTAGGAGTACGAATGGATGGAGAGAAATAATTTAAAAGCAGTGATTTTTGATTTGGACGGCGTGATCACGGATTCAGCGAAGTACCACTATCTGGCGTGGAAGGAACTGGCGGACGAACTGGGGATTCCTTTTGATGAGGAATATAATGAGAAGCTGAAGGGTGTGTCCAGGATGGAGAGCCTGGAGTTAATCCTTGCAAATGGCCGTGGAAGAGTCTGGAGCGAGGAAGAAAAGGTCCGGATGGCGGAGAAAAAGAATGATAATTATAAGGAACTGATCAAACAGATCACTCCGGCTGACTTACTGCCGGGGATAGAGGAATTTTTGCGGGAACTCAGAGATAACGGTATCCGCATCGCGCTGGCATCTGTCAGCAAAAATGCTCCGTTTATCCTGCATCAACTGGAACTGGAGGAATACTTCGACTATGTGGCAGATGCGGCGAAGGTGGAACATGCCAAACCGTTTCCGGACATCTTCCTGGCAGGCATGAACGCGTTTGGCCTGCGGCCGGAGGAATGCGTGGGGATCGAAGACGCCAGAACCGGGATCGAGGCGATCCATCGCGCGGGCATGAAGGCAGTTGGAGTGGGGACGCCGTCGGAGATGGAAGAGGCGGACTTTATCACGGATACGGCGCATTTGCGGCTGGATGTGGTGAAGCGAATCGCGGATTAGGAAAACAGGTACCCTGTGAGGTCAGATGCAAGTTCATGGTTATAATACGGATGTTTCCCCGAATATAAGGGCGCCTCCAGGTTATAGCCATGAACTTGTTCTTATATTGATCTGTGCCGCGGAGACTGTGAATCAATACAATGAAAGATAGGAGAAAATGCATGAATGAGAAGACATGGTGGAAAGAAAGCATAGTGTATCAGATTTATCCCAGGAGCTTTCAGGACAGCGATGGAGACGGGCTTGGAGATTTAAATGGAATTACCAGCCGAATGGAGTATCTGAAGCAGCTGGGGATTAATGTGATCTGGCTTTCTCCAGTCTATGAGTCGCCCTGTGACGATAACGGTTATGATATTAGTAATTATCGGGAGATTTTAACGGATTTCGGTACGATGGAGGATTATGACCGGATGCTTTTAAAGGCTCATGAGTGCGGCATCCGTATTGTCATGGACCTGGTGGTGAACCACACATCAGACGAGCATCCGTGGTTTGTGGAAAGCAGAAAATCCGTGGACAACCCATACCGGGATTTCTATATCTGGCGGGAGGGAAGGGACCGGAAAGAGCCGAACAACTGGGGTTCCTGTTTCTCCGGTTCCGCCTGGCAGTGGGATGAGGAGACAAGGATGTATTATCTTCATTTGTTTTCAAAGAAACAGCCGGATTTAAAATGGGATAATCCCAGGGTGCGGGAGGAAGTCTATGATATGATGCGTTTCTGGTGTGAGAAAGGTATTGACGGATTCCGCATGGACGTTATCAGTATGATCTCCAAGGACGACCATTTCCCGGATGGAGAAGTGGGGCCGGACGGATACGGTGATTTCAGTCCTTATGTACGCAACGGCCCTCATGTCCACGAATATTTAAAGGAGATGAATCGGGAAGTCTTATCGAAATATGATCTGCTGACCGTAGGGGAGTGCTCCGGTGTCACTATAGAGGAGGCTAAACGGTATGCGTCCGCAGACGGCTCGGAACTTGACATGGTATTCCAGTTTGAGCATATGGACTTAGACGGCGGTGAAACCTTTAAATGGAACGACCGCAGCATTGATTTGGTGGAGTTAAAAGCGGTCTTATCGAAATGGCAGGTGGAATTGGATGGAAAAGCCTGGAACAGTCTGTACTGGTGCAATCATGATCAGCCGCGTATGCTTTCCCGTCTGGGGAATACCAGCCCTTCTTACCGGGAGACGTCTGCCAAAATGCTGGCGATATGCCTGCATATGATGCAGGGCACCCCCTATGTGTATCAGGGAGAGGAACTGGGCATGACCAACGCACCGTTTGAGAAACTGGAGGATTTCCGAGACATTGAAAGTATAAACGCCTATCATCAGTATGTGGAAAACGGGAGATTTGATCATGATACCATGATGCGGTATTTGCGGTATAAGAGCCGGGACAACGCCAGGACGCCCATGCAGTGGGATGACACGGAAAACGCGGGATTTACAAAGGGGATTCCCTGGATTATGGTGAACCCTAACTATCGGGAGATTAACGCAGCGGATCAGATGGCGCGGCCGGATTCCGTATTTCATTTCTATCAGAAGCTGATCCGGCTTCGGAAGGAACATGAGATCGTGGTATACGGCCATTATGAACTGCTGATGCCGGATGACCCTGAACTCTATGTGTATACGAGGGAGTGGAATGGGGAGATGCTGCTGGTGGTTTGTAATTTCTCTGACAACGAAAGACGGTTTGTATTTCCAGAAGGGCTGGATGCGAAGAAGGCCGAATTGTGGATTGGAAACTATCCGGAAGCACAGGCGGCGTATGATATGGTGCTGCGGCCATATGAGGCGATGGTATTTTACTTTGGCAGGCAGATGAGAAACAGGGCTGAAGGAACCATTCATGGTTAAATTATAAAAGAGAGTAGGACGCGAAGGCTGAACCGTTGCGCGTTTTGCGCAGATGCAGTGTCTCCGGCTTGACTTTACAGGCGGTTTGTGACAAAATAGGTAGTTGTAATGAATGAAAAACCTGGAAAGAAAAGAGGTCCTTAAACGATATGACAAAGATTGATATTATATCCGGCTTCCTTGGAGCCGGTAAGACGACTTTTATTAAAAAACTGCTGGAGGAGGCCATCTCCGGTGAGCAGGTGGTTTTAATTGAAAATGAGTTCGGGGAGATCGGCATCGACGGCGGATTCTTAAAGGATTCCGGAATCGAGATCCGTGAGATGAACAGCGGCTGCATCTGCTGCTCCCTGGTCGGTGATTTTGGAAAGTCCCTGGCGGAGGTGCTGACCAAATACAAGCCGGACCGTGTGATCATCGAGCCGTCAGGCGTGGGCAAGCTTTCTGACGTCATGAAGGCAGTCAGAGATGTGGCGGCGGAGATCGAGGTTACCTTGAACAGCGCGGTTACCATCGTGGATGTGGCGAAATGCCGGATGTATATGAAGAATTTCGGCGAGTTCTTTAATAATCAGATCGAGAACGCAGGAACGGTTGTTTTAAGCCGTACCGACATCACCGCCATGGACAAGGTAAACCAGGCTGTGGAACTGATCCGTGAGAAGAATCCGAAGGCCGTGATCGTCACAACGCCATGCAGCCAGTTAAGCGGAGCCCAGCTTCTGGAAATCATCGAGAAGCCGGATACGATGGCGGAAGACTTGATGAAGGAAGTTGAGGAGCACCGTCATCACCATCACGACCATGACGGCGGGGCGTGCGGCTGCGGGCATGAAGCTGAGGCGTGCGGCTGCGGCCATGATCATGAGCACCACCATCATCACGACCACGATCATGAAGCTGAGGCGTGCGGCTGCGGCCATGATCATGAGCACCATCACCATCACGACGGCAATCATGAAGCTGAGGAGTGCGGCTGCGGCCATGACCATGAGCACCACCACCATCACGACGGCGATCATGAAGCTGAGGAATGTGGCTGCGGCCATGACCACGACCACCATCATCATCACGACCACGATCATGAAGCTGAGAAGTGCGGCTGCGGCCATGATCATGAGCACCACCACCATCATGACGGCGAGGCCTGCAGCTGCGGTCACGATCACCACCATGCGGACGAGGTATTCACCAGCTGGGGTCTTGAGAATGTTGCGGCCATGAAGAGGGAAGACTTAGACCGGATTCTGGACGAACTGGCATACGGTGACCAGTACGGCGAGGTGCTTCGCGCCAAGGGCATGGTTCCTGGAGAGAAAGAGGGAAGCTGGCTCTATTTCGACCTTGTACCGGAGCAGTATGAGATCCGTGACGGATCACCGGAATATACCGGCAAGGTATGCGTGATCGGCGCAAAGCTGAAAGAAGACGAATTAAAGAAAGCGTTTGGCAGGTGAGAAGATGGAGTACACGGATACATTAGATGACGATTTTATGCCGGTGTTTCTGATCAATGGATTTTTAGAAGCCGGTAAGACCCAGTTTCTCCAGTTCACCATGCAGCAGGATTATTTTCAGACCGATGGAAAGACCCTGCTGATCGTCTGCGAAGACGGTGATACGGAGTACGATACAGAACTGTTGAAACGCACCAAAACGGCAGGTATATTCATCGAGAGCATGGACGAGCTCACGCCGGAGCGTCTTCTGGAGCTGGAGCTTCTCTATAATCCGGAGCGCGTCTTAATTGAGTGGAACGGCATGTGGAATCAGGATGACTTACAGCTGCCGGACGACTGGCGTGTATATCAGCAGATTACCATTATTGACATGTCCACCTTTGACTTATATGTGGCTAATATGAAGCCTCTGCTGTATGCCATGATTAAGAATTCTGAACTGGTTATCTGTAACCGGTGTGACGGGATCGAAGATTTATCAGGCTACCGCAGGACCCTTAAATCCATGTGCCAGAGAGGCGAGATTGTCTTTGAGGATTCAGAGGGAGAGATCGACGAGATCGCGGACGAGGATCTGCCTTACGATATGAGTGCGGACGTGATTGCAATTTCGCCGGAGGCCTACGGCATCTGGTATATTGACTGTATGGACAGGCGGGACCGCTACGAGGGAAAGATTGTGGAATTTACGGCCATGGTATTAAAGAGCCCGGAATTTCCGAAAAATTACTTTGTCCCGGGACGTATGGCCATGACCTGCTGTGAAGCCGACATGACGTTCCTCGGATTTGTCACGAAGGCCAGAGAAGCGAAGGACTTACAGACGAAGCAGTGGGTAAAGGTCCGGGCCAGGATCGCCTACGAATTCTGGAAGGACTATGAGGGCGAAGGCCCTGTGCTCTATGCGGAGTCTGTCCAGCCGGCGGAGCCCATCCGGGACGTGGTACAGTTTTAACAAAATTTCCTTTGTGCGGAGTGTGCGCCCCCCGGAGGGTTTTGGTTTCATAGGACAGCTTTCCTATGAAATAAAAAAAGAGCCTTGAGGCGGAACTGTCATGGTCCCGCTTCAAGGCTCTTTCGAGTTTGCAGTGTTTTGTAATGAATGATAAAGCTACATCTGTGGTACCGGTGTCGGTCTGGCCGGATCGAATACGTCCGGGACGTTGAACAAGTCGCTTAAGCTGTCCGGATAGTAATACATGCGGTAGCCATCCAGATTCCGTCTGCCCTGGCGGAAATGGTCCGGTCCCAGCTGCATCCAGTAAGGCGTGCTGGCATCCACGTTGCAGAAATATCGGAATCCCAGTGATTTTAAATAGGTAAAGCGTTCATTATCATCCGTATAAGGCTTCCAGGTCCCGATATCGCTGCCAAAGGGGTAGAGAATGATATCGGTAGGACCGATCAGGGATTCCACGTTCTTTTCCCATTTATCTGCGTCCATCCTGAAGTGTTCCATGGAGATTGTGCCCAGATTGCGGTGGCCCCAGCTGTGGGAAGCCAGTTCCCAGCCGTGGTCTCTCAGGCACTGTGCGACTGCGGCCGCCTGTTTGCGGTCCTCCTCGTAATTGGGATTGGTGTCCTTATAAGATTCATCTGTCCGGTATCCAAGAATTCCATTGTAGCCCGTAAATGCGATAATGGCTCTTGCGCCCTTATAAGAAAATCCCGGGTGTTCTTTAATGAAGGTTTCCAGTATGGGAACGAGATCGAAATCTCCGGTGATGACGCTTCCGTCATCCTGTTCCATCTCTGTGGTGGGATAGCCGTCTTCCCCGATCACCATGCGGGTGGCGAAGCCGTCTCCCTTCATATATTCATAGTAGCACACGTCATCCTGCGACATGACGAAGGCCTTTTTCCCTTCGGGAAGCATGATGTCGCCGTAGACAAACTTCGGATTGCCGTTTTCGTCTGTCGTCTCATGGGCGAGATCATGGATCTTTACGAGAACGTAGCCCTTATCGTACATGGACTGCATCATCTTGATAAACTCGTCTTTCGTCGTCATCATCTGGTTGTATCCGCCCTCCCGGTTGTCTCCGTCGAAGGCTTTGGAGGTATCGACGATCAGAGAGTGGAAGAACACGTGGGTGACTTCCTGGGGATTGACGCGGACCAGCCGGCTCATCTGATCCGTGTAGGCGGCGACGGCGTCTGCGGCTTCCTTCGCGGAGGCGTAGCGGCTGTCGGAGGTGATCAGATTGATGGCGCCTTCATAATCGTACTGCAGGGCCAGGCTTTCCGCCTGTGTAAGGAGATCGATCAGACCGGTGTCCTCTGTCTCCGACGCCGTGGTGATGACCTCCGGAGGGGATGCCTCCGCAGTGGTCTGGGTGACGGATGCCTTGATCGCCCCCAGCCCCTTGCGGTGCCGGCCCAGTATAATGCCGCCCGTGACTAAGGCGGCAACCAGTAAAATTCCTATCATAATGACAATGATATTATGTAACGTGCGGCGGCGCTTTTCCTGCTGACGCCGTTCACGGTATTCTTCCATATTCATGTGATAACCTCTTTTTCCAGTGTATTGAAGGAGCTCTGGGCGGCCGGATCAGACAGATGCTTCACAGAAAGTGACACATTGCTTTACCCGAAACCGTCCTGGATACCGGACACAGTACAAACTCCTGAATCAGTATACCATACTTTCAGACAGGATGAAATCGTATCATGGGAAAATTAAGGAAAAATTTTTGGCAAAAAGTGGCATAGGAATGGAAATCCCACCCATACAATGAAACAAAGGATTTTTTCAGGGGAAATTATGAAACGATTGTTAGCTCTTGTTTTAAGCATGCTGCTTTTCCTCTGTCCGCCTCATGCCGCGTGGGGGCAGGAGCCGGACATTGCCGTGGCGTCGGACATGGTAATCCGGTCGGAAGAGGCGAAGACTGTAAACGCCGAGGGAGGTCCATCCATACAGGCGCCCAGCGCTCTGCTGATGGAAGCTTCTACCGGACAGGTAATATACGAAAAAGATGCGGATACGAAAAGGAGTCCCGCCAGCATTACGAAAATCATGACTCTGATCCTGATTTTTGATGCCCTGGATTCCGGGAAAATAAAAATGACCGATGAGGTGGTCACCAGCGCACATGCCAAGTCCATGGGCGGCTCCCAGGTTTTCCTGGAAGAGGGGGAGACCCAGACGGTGGAAACCATGATCAAATGCATCGTGGTGGCATCAGGAAACGACGCTTCCGTGGCCATGGCGGAATACATAGCAGGAACAGAGGAAGAATTTGTGAAAATGATGAACGAGAGGGCGGCCGGACTTGGCATGACCAACACCCATTTTGAGGACTGCTGCGGCCTGACCGATTCGCCTACCCATGTGACGACGGCCAGAGATATCGCCCTCATGTCGAGAGAACTGATCAACAAGTATCCCCAGATCCATAATTACTCCACCATCTGGATGGAGAACATCACCCACGTGACGAAACAGGGAACGAAGGAGTTTGGTCTCTCCAACACGAATAAGCTGTTAAAAATGGCGACCAACTTCAATGTGACCGGTTTGAAGACGGGGTCTACGTCTCTGGCTAAATACTGTCTGTCGGCGACCGCGGAAAAAGACGGTGTCCGCCTGATCGCTTCCATTATGGCGGCTCCCGATTACAAGGCCCGATTTGCAGACGCCCAGACGCTGCTGAACTACGGCTACGCAAACTGCCGCCTGTACGAGGATAAGGAGATGCTTCCGCTTCCGGAGCTGGTGGTGGATAACGGCGTCGTGGACAGCGTCCCCTTAAAATACGGCGGCACCTTCTCCTATCTGAGCTTGAACGGGGAAGACCTGGCTGCCATAGAGAAGGAACTGGTACTGCCGGAATCCATAGCGGCGCCGGTGGAGGAAGGCCAGAGCGTGGGCGTGATCAAATACAGCCTGGCGGGAAAGAAGCTGGGAGAGGTTCCGGTACTCACGGCTGGAGCGGTGAAGGAAGCCGGGTTCATGGATTACTTTAAGAGAGTGCTGGCGGGATTCGCAGTTTGACAGCGCGGCGCCGGAAAGAAAATGAAAAACGGGAGGAAAAGCGTCTCATGCTTTTCCTCCCGTTTATTATAGAAGACCTCCAAACTGTAAGAACAGCGGAGCGAATACCAGGGATACAATGGTCATCAGCTTGATCAGGATATTGATAGATGGTCCCGACGTATCCTTGAACGGATCGCCTACCGTGTCGCCGACGACAGCCGCCTTGTGCGCGGAGCTGCCCTTTCCGCCGTGGTTGCCTGTCTCGATGTATTTCTTCGCGTTATCCCAGGCGCCGCCTGCGTTGGACATGAAGATGGCGGTGAGAACACCGGTCACCAGGGCTCCGGTCAGGAGTCCGCCCAGGGCTTCCGGCCCGAGAATCAGTCCGACGGCCAGAGGGACGAGCACGGCCATGAGGCCGGGAAGAAACATTTCGCGGAGCGCGGCAGTGGTGGAGATGGATACGCAGGAGGCGTAGTCCGGCCGGTCGGTCCCTTCCAGAATGCCCGGCTTCTCGTGGAACTGCCGGCGCACTTCCTCGATCATCTGGTGAGCCGCCTTCGACACGGATTCCATGGTCATGGAAGAAAAGAGGAAGGTGAGCATTCCGCCGATGAACAGTCCGACGATCACATGAGCATTTAAAATATCAATCGTTTTTAAATTTACTGCTTCCGCATAGGAGACGAACAGGGCCAGGGCGGTTAAGGCGGCGGAACCGATGGCAAAGCCCTTTCCGATGGCCGCCGTGGTGTTGCCGACAGAGTCCAGCTTGTCGGTGATTTCGCGGACCGAATCGTCGAGACCGGCCATCTCCGCGATGCCGCCGGCGTTATCTGCGATAGGACCGTATGCGTCGATGGCGACGGTAATGCCGGTGGTGGAAAGCATGCCGACAGCGGCCAGGGCGATTCCGTAGAGGCCCATCAGGCGGAAGGAGACGAGAATGCCGATGCAGACCAGCAGGATCGGAATCGCGGTGGACTGCATACCAACGGCAATTCCGCTGATCACGGTGGTAGCGGACCCGGTCTCAGACTGTTTGGCAATCTTTTTCACAAAACGATAGTCGCCGGAGGTGTAGATCTCCGTGACGAATCCGATCATAACGCCTACAAGGAGTCCGGCGATGATGGCAAAGGCGGCGTTGAAGCTGCCGAAATATATGTAGCTTAAGAGGAAGGAGGCGGCCACGACCAGGGCTGTGGCGCTGTACTCTCCGCTCTTTAACGCGCGGTGCGGATTGGAATTGTTGCCGGCTCTCACGATCAGGGCTCCGATGATGGACGCCACGACTCCGCAGGCGGAGAGCAGCAGCGGGAAGATGACGCCCGCTTCCTGGTAGAATACGATACCCAGTGTCAGCGCTGAGATCAGAGACCCTACATACGACTCGAACAAGTCAGCCCCCATACCGGCCACGTCGCCCACGTTATCGCCTACGTTGTCTGCGATGACGGCCGGGTTCCGGGGATCATCCTCAGGAATTCCGGCTTCCACCTTGCCGACTAAATCGGCGCCCACATCGGCCGCCTTGGTGTAGATTCCGCCGCCCACACGGGCGAATAAGGCGATGGAGGAGGCGCCGAGGCTGAAGCCTGCAAGCACTTCCACATCCTTTGTAATAAGGAAAAGCGTTCCGACACCGAGAAGTCCCAGTCCGACGACGGCCATACCCATAACACTTCCGCCGGAAAACGCCACGGATAAGGCCCGGCTCATACCGGAGGTCCTTGCGGCGTTGGCGGTACGGCAGTTGGCGCGGATCGCCGCGCTCATGCCCAGATAACCGGCGATGGTGGAGAAGGCGCTGCCCACCAGGAAGCAGACGGCCGTAGTCCAGCTTCTCGTACCAAAGCCGATCACGACGAAGAGGACAGCGACAAAGATGATGAGGACACGGTATTCCGCGGTCATAAATGCCCTTGCACCTTCCGCGATCGCGTCCGCAATCTCGCGCATCCGGTCATTTCCCGGGTCCTGCTTAATCACGTGAAGACGCAAAAAGACGGCGAACAAAAGGCCGATCAGGCCGATAACGGGTACAGACAGTATCATTTTTTCCATAATAACCCTCCCAATTTTCATGATATTTGTGCAAATTGATACCTGTGTAAACCATTGTAGCAGATAAACTGCGAGAATACAACAAAAAGTTTTAGATAACCTAAAAATAATTTAGAATAATTTGTTCTGCAATTTAGTTGACAAATAATATTATACGATATATAATATAACCATACTATACAAGATATAATATAGAACACAAAATAATATTATACTAAACAATAAGAGAAAGGTCGAGTGAGTATGGAGACGAAACGTTTATACCGATCAGTAAAGAATAAGGTGATTTGCGGCGTGTGCGGCGGCATCGGAGAGTATTTTAATGTGGACCCGGTTATTATAAGGCTTATATGGGTAATTCTGATGTTCTTCCAGCCATGGCGTCATATGTTCCATTCGTTTGCGGGATTTTCCCTCATCGGCGGCAGCTTGGTCGTTTATTTCATCGCGGCAGTGATCATACCGCGGGCACCCTCAGATGACGGAAGCCGTTAAAGGCCGTTCGGGAGTTACTGTTCACGGCCAGTATCCCGCGAGGTGTTTTTTGTGAGTGCAGCGAAGCGAAAGTCACAGAAAACCCGAGGGTAGCAGCGCGAAACGGTGTTTTTGCCGTTTCTGTGCATCGCGAAGCGTGTTGCTGGTCACGGAGTGAACAGTAACGTTCGGATCTGACTGAATGAGAAGATAGGAGTGGGAATATGGTTTTTAACACAGGTGCAGCCCTCCTTGACGCGATCGTACTGGCGGTTGTGTCAAAGGAACAGGAAGGGACTTACGGATATAAAATCACACAGGATGTGAGGAGTGTCATCGACATTTCGGAATCGACCCTTTACCCGGTGCTTCGCAGGCTTCAGAAGGAAGAGTGCCTGGAAGTCTATGATATGGCTATCGACGGCAGAAACCGCAGATATTATAAGATTACGGAAAAGGGCAGAGTACAGCTGAATTTGTACAAAGGTGAGTGGGCAGGCTACTCCCGGAAGATATCTCAAATCTTTGAGGAGGCATTAATATGAACAGGGAAGAGTTTATGAAGGAGCTGGAATATCTGCTTTCCGATATTCCGGATGAAGATAAGGCGGAGGCCATCGGCTACTACAGAGATTATCTGGAGGAAGCCGGAGATGAGAATGAGGAAGCGGCTATCAAGGAATTTGGAAGCCCGGAGCGCATCGCGGCGATTATCCGTTCCGATCTGTCCGGGCATTTGGAAGACGGCGGGGAGTTCACGGAGAAAGGGTATCAGGATGAACGGTTCCGCGACCCGAATTACCAGGTGGCGAAGCGGTATGACCTGCCGGACGCTGTGGAAGGACAGAAGACAGAGGAACATGAGGAAAAGAGAGAGAATCAGCCGAGAACCAACCGGACAGTGAAGATCATCCTGTGGATTATCTTAATCATTGTGGCGTCTCCGGTCCTGTTTGGAATCGGTGGCGGGCTGGTCGGGATGTTCGGCGGCCTCTTCGGACTGCTGGTAGCGGCTGTAGTGCTCGTGGGCGTCCTTACCGGAGTGCTGTTTATCTGTGGGATTGCACTGCTCATAGTGGGTATCGTGTCGATGGTGATTCATCCCTTAAGCGGGATACTGGTTATCGGCATTTCCGTACTGACGCTGGGATTTGCCTTTGCATGTCTGGCTTTATGCGGAGCGTTTTACGGTAAGTTTCTGCCGTTTCTGTTCCGTTCGATTGTGAATGGAATCAGTGGTTTACTCTATGGAAGGAGGAGTCGTTCATGAAGAATTTTACGAAGGTATGCCTGATAGCAGGCGGCGTCTGTATTCTGATCGGAGGTGGAATTACCACTGTGGCGGCCGCCATGGGCGGCAGACTGTCGGATGTGTCTGCTTACCATTACAGCTGGCTCGGCCATGATATCGCCGATGGCATTACCCGTGACATCAGGTCGGGGATGGACGATCTCAGCCGCGACCTGTCGGATAATTTCGACGACAGCTTTGACGAGCTGGGCCGCGAATTTGATGATATCGGCCGCAGCATCCATGACAGACTGGATGATGGGGTATTAAACGAGAGTACATTTTCTGAGATCTACGCCAGGAAGCTGGATCTGGAGGTTCGAAGAGGAAAGGCCGTTATAGTATATGATGCTCCGGCGGATAAGATTGTTGTCTCCAGTGAGGAAGATATGGCTCGCTGGAATGTCTACAGCGAAGAGGATGAACTGAAGGTAACGGTTGGGTCCAAGACCTGGGATTCCCATGATTATAAAGACACGGTGATCTATATCCACGTTCCGGCAGATTACCGCTTTGAGAAGGTCGAACTGAAGGTCAAGGCCCAGAGTAACAATAAGATAATCAACAGCGATAATGGTCCTGCCATTGTGGCGGAAGGCTTGAAGGCCGGCAAGATAGAGATCGACGCATCTGTCGGCGCAGTAAGAGTGACCGGAGCCGACACGGGAAAGCTGGAGGTTGATTCCGATGTGGGAGCCGTGCAGTTTGAAGGAAAGGTAGACGGCGATGTGGACACGGAATGCAGCGTCGGCGCTGTTAAGCTCGACCTGGCGGGAGCGAAGGCAGACTTTAACTACGAGATCAAGTGCAAGGTAGGCAGCATTACCGTTGACGGCGAGGGATTTTCCGGTCTTTCCAGGGGAAAAAAGATCAATAACGGGGCGGCCAAAAAGATGGAACTGGACTGCAACACAGGCGCGATTGAAGTTAAATTTCACTAATACAATGGAAAACATAGAGAGAACAGAGAGGAGATTCGAAGATGGATGACAGAGAGACAAGAAGATTATATCGTTCTGATACAGATAAGATGATTTGCGGCGTATGCGGAGGAATCGGTGAGTATTTTAACGTTGACGCCACGCTGATCCGGCTCTTATGGGCGGTGCTGGCCTGTTCCGGCACGGGCGTTGTGGCCTATTTCATCGCGGCGATCATTATTCCCCGCAGATAGGAATTACGCGGATACGATTGCCATTTTTGCTCCGGCTGCTTTTGCGGCCCGGAGCTTTTTTTTCATGAAAAATGAACCATTTTATTTCCTGGAGGCTCTTATATACAGGTGCACCAAAAACGGAAGGGAGAGAAGCGATGAACGAAACTGAAATCGTAATACAGATGCAGCAGGGTAAGGAAGAGGCGTTTGACCTCCTGTTTGATATGTATAAGAATAAAGCGTTTCGGCTGGCGTATCTTATTTCCGGCAGTTACACAGACAGTGAGGATATTGTTCAGGAGGCATTTGTAACATGCTATGTGAACAGGAAGCAGTTGAAGGAACCCGCCTGTTTTTCGAAATGGCTGTATCAGATCATCACGAGGTCGGCATGGCGGTACTGCAGGAAGCGGAAAAAGGAACAGCCGGTGGAGGAGGTCTTTGACGAGTTTAAGGAAGATCCGTCCGAGGCACCCTGCGAACAGGTGATCCGGCAGGAAGAAAAGGACCGGGTCTATGAGGCCGTCTGCGCCCTAAACAGAAAACAGAAGACCGTTGTCATCTTTTATTATTATCAGCAGCTGACGACGAGAGAGATCGCGGATATTCTGGGCTGTATGGAAGGAACGGTTAAATCGCGGCTTCATACGGCCAGGAAAAAACTTTCAAAGGATCTTGAAGACATGGGATGGCAAGAGGAGGAGAAAATATGGACGAAAAAAAACTGGATTCTCTGATCACGGATACACTCGTTGAGAGGGCAGAGCGCCTTTCTGTATCTCCTGAAGTAAAGCAGCTTGTGAGGCAGAAGATTTCTGAGGAAAAAAAGGAGAAAACGAATATGAAACATCGGATCAGCGGAAAAATAGTAATTCTGGCGGCGGCCCTGTGCCTGCTTGGAACCATGGGCGCGGTGGCGGCAGGAAGGGCGGCAGGACTTGTCAGCCATTCCAATGGGAACGATCCGGTCTACGGAAGCTACGGGGAACTGAGAAGTAATGTGAAGCAGGATCTGGGATACTCCGTAAAAACGGTGGAGTCGCTGGGAGAAGGATGGGATTTCCGGAGGGCTTCCATTGGGAGCGTGCAGGCTCAGGATGAGACGGGAACTGTGATCGGTACGTATCTGAACCTGAAGGTCTGTTACGGCGCCTCTAAGAAGGAGGAGGTCAGCCTGATCGTCAGACGGCCGGGAAGCCTTGTCAGCGAAGATGTGAGGCAGCCTGACGCGGCAGGGGAACACGGGGGAATCGAACTCCGCTATTACTGTGACAGGTACAAATTCCTTCCGGTTGGAACCGAGATATCCGAGGAAGACAGGCTGGCCGAGGAGCGGGGAGAACTGTTCCTTTCCTATGGGTCCGACCAGACAGAGATAAACGATTACTATACCGTATCGTGGAAGGACGAAGGAATCAGCTACTCTATCCAGTCCTCGGATCAGAGCTTTACTGCAGATGAGATGTTTGCAATGGCGGCGGCAGTCATTGATGGGAAATAATCGCAGGTTCCCTGTCAGCCGCAGCGCCTGACGGTTCGGGGCTCAGCAGGACGGAAGTTTCAAAGACGCCGTCTTCATACCGGAACCGGGTGATACCGTGGTACTGGTCTGCGATGTGGCGTACAGACATGGTACCGATGCCTTCCCCAGCGTGATGGGAGGAGAGGAAGATTCCGTTCTCTTCCCGGATATCCCCGGAGTAGGAGTTGACCACAGACAGCGTGACCATGGAGCGGCCTGCCATTCCCAGCTTCATGCGGATAAATCGTTCCCCTTCCGTTTGCCGGAGGCATGCCTCCACGGCATTGGACAGTAAATTTCCCAGTATGGTACAGAAGTCTACCTCGGGAACTGTCAAAAGGGAAGGAAGCCGGATCTCGATGGAGACGGCAACCCCGCTGCTGACGGCTGTGTTTTCATAATAGCTGATGATGGAATTGACCGCATGATTATCACAGTACTGTTTCAGGGCGTAGCTGTCGGTCTGCTTTAAAAACTCTTCAATGTAGCGGAGGCATCCCTCATAGTCCCGGCGTTCGGCGTATCCCCGCATGGCCAGCAGATGGTGGCGGAGATCGTGCCGGGCCTTCCGGGTTCCCTCAATGTTGTCCTGCAGAAGGCTGTACTGCTTCTTCTCCATCTCTGTCAGCAGTTCGGCGGTGTGAAGCTTTTCCCGCAGAACGATGTTCTGGGAGGTCTCCGACAGCAGCCGGAAGATGCAGAGCTGGCAGAAAAACATACCCGGATACCAGATCAGGGGAAACAGCAGCATGGAATTCTTATTTCCGGTCTCAATGGCGGTATAGTACGGATTGAAGCCGAGCCGGTAGAGAAAGAAAAAGGACACGGGAATAATCCATAAATAGTTCCAGATATTCATGCTTTTTGTGCTGGCGATGGCCGGACGGATACATACCTTGAAGAAGTGGTAGAGTACCGGTACAAGGAGAATATAGACGGTCAGACGGCACAAAAAACCGGTGGCGGTCTGGCTGCCGGAAAAGGAAGCTGAATGCCAGATCACACTCACCAGGTCGGAGATCATATTGGTTCCATCCAGATAGTTGCGCGCCGCAAATACTATGAAGATGGTGACGAATATACTTTCACGAAAAAGCCAGGACAGAAAGAGGATGATGACTGCCAGGCTGTAGATAGAATATAAGGTCTTAAATGAGTCTCCGCCCCCAAACAGGGGGCGGAGCAGAAAGTAAGAACCGGTCGTAACAAAGAATAAAAGAACCAGAATAAAAAAGCTCCGTACGCCGTTTACCCGTAAACGGCCCCGGAAGAACAGCAGGATACAGAAAATAATCGTCAATAGTTCAAGCCCGACGGATAAGACGGAAAAAGGGAACTCCATTATACGCCTCCGCTCAGCCGCAGAAACTGATAGTCCGCGTAGCACTGGTGAATTTCCTGACGGTTCTTCCGCGTAATCGGCACCCGCTCATCGGTATCCATGATAAAGTCATTCTTTTCTAAAGAGATCACCCGGTCCATGTTGACGATGCAGTTTCTGTAACAGCAGAGAAACTGGGGATAACAGAGAAGATAGGGTGAAAATGTCTCAAATTTCATGTAGGAACGGATCGTTCTCGTTTTTGTGTGAATCTGAATATAGTGATTAAAGTAATCTGTAAATATAATATCATCGAGCCGTATCTTAATCATGGTCCGGCTTTCCTTCACTTCTATGTACCGCGCGTGGCTGCGCATGGACCGTTCGCAGTATTTTAACGTGTCTTTAAATTTCTCATAGGAAAAAGGCTTTACAAGATAATCAGAAACCCGCAGTTCAAATCCCCTGACCGCAAAGTCACTGCTGTTGGTAGTAAAGACCATCAGGCAGTCCGCATCGCTGTTTCTTACCTTCTCCGCGATCTCCAGTCCATTGATTCCATCTAAAAAAATGTCGATAAAAAGCAGATCATAAGCCCCCGGCCTCCAGCATTCCATAAACTGTTCACCGTTTTCAAATAGGTCGATCTGCCTGTATATGGGATTCCCTGAATAATATTCCTTAATATAGCCGGATAACTGTTCCCTCTGTGCTGAAGAGTCATCTATGACTGCAATACGCAATGTTATCACTCTCCTTCGTTCATATAGCATACCTTTAAAATTATATCATATTATCGACAGACCTGCTGGAAATTTTGGGTAAAAACAGGGTAAATACAGTAAACTATGGTATATTTTGGTAAAATGTGTCATTGGTGCTGTCGAAAACTGGCACACGGGGCCGCCGCCCCATCCTGCAAATCAGAAAACCCTCCGGTCCGGATGTTTAAGGGGTCTCATAACGGGCATACTCTCCTTAGATTCGAGAAAGGAGCAAGCCTGTAATCATGTCAAAAGGAAAAAAGAACGAACCATTCGATCCTCACAATTTAAAACCAGAGGAAATACTTAAATTCGAAATTGCCACGGAGTTAGGTCTCAGTGACAAAGTAATCAACGGCGGCTGGCGTTCCCTCACCGCGAAAGAAAGCGGCCGCATCGGCGGTCTCATTACGAAACGTAAACGCGAATTGAAACAAGAGGCTTTAGAAGAAAAGTAAGAACTGCGCCACAGCGCTTAAGGAGAGGGGAAGGGAGACCGGAGCTGACAAACAGACGGTTTCCCCTCCCCCCTCCTTTTCCTCCCACATACCCCTGCTTAAAAAAACTTGCCACCCCCCTCGCTATCCATTATAATATACGGGAAAGAGGAAACAGCGATGGAAGAGAAAAAGTTGAGAAGTGGTTTTACCACGGGTACGTGTGCAGCCTGTGCGGCGAAGGCTGCCGCGGTTATGCTGCTGCAGCGGGAAGCGGTGGAGTG
>NZ_JBKVCZ010000101.1:0-26270 GCF_046966825.1 Hungatella sp.
TGGCAAACGGCATGGTTCTGAACACCTTCGCATAATTGGCCAGTGTAAATTTTGAGGACAGCAGGGACAGGGAGTTGGAATAAATCTCCGCCTCCGGCTTAAACGATGTGGATACCATCCACAGGAACGGATACACGGTGGCAAGAGATATCAGGACCGCTCCCGTATACCATAAAATACTCTTTGTACGTCTTTTCACTTCACGGCTGTTCATCTTCTTCCTCCTCTCTTAAATATCCGCATTGTTCAGCCTGGTATTCATTACGGAAAACACCAGGATAATCAGAAACAGGACCATGGAAATGCTGGAGGCGTAGCCCATGTTCAGATTATTGAAGCCATTGTTATAAATGTAATAGACCAGTGTGATCGTGGCGTTGCCAGGGCCTCCTCTCGTCAGGATAAACGCCTGGTCAAACACCTGAAAGCTGGAGATAATCAGCATCGTCGTCACCAGAAACGTGGTCTTGGAGATGGACGGCCATGTGATGTGCGTAAAAATCTGCCACCGGTTGGCGCCTTCTACTCTGGCGGCCTCATACAGAGACTGGGATACCCCTTTCAAACCGGATAAGAAGATCATCATATTTGTCCCGAATCCCGCCCAGAGACTCATCATAACCACGGCCAGCATGGCCCACCGGCTGTCATAGAGCCAGGCAGGCCCCGATATGCCGAACAGCTCCAGAACTCCGTTCAACAGGCCCAGCTGCGGATTCAGAATCCAGAACCACAGTGTGGCGGTCGCCACTGTGGAGGAAAGCACCGGCAGATAAAACAGCGTTCGGAAGACACTCACGAACTTCCGGTTTACATTTAAGTACAGGGCCGCTCCCAGGGAGAGGAGCAGGCCGCCCGGCACATACAGCAGCGTATATACGCACGTGTTCTTGAGGGCAATCCAGAAAAATTCATCATTTATCATCTTCCTGTAATTGTAAAGCCCCACAAACCGGGGCGCGTTCACAATATCGTAGTCGGTAAAGCTGATCACCACCGCCATAATAATCGGAATAAAGGTGAATAAGAAAAACAGAATAACCGGCGGTGCAGTAAAGACTCTTCCCATAACATTCTGATTTCCAAATCCGTGCCTGTTCCTTCTTCTTTCATCAATTTTTATGTAATTCAAAATACCTCCCCCTTCTCTCATGGTAAAATGTTCCAAATAGATGGTCTATTTCTGTACAGTAGCTGTTTCATTTAAATACAATATAGCATTGTCATATATCAAAGTCAACATTTATTATATCGTTTATGTTTTTTATATTATTTATATCATTTTGTAAGTAAATTATAATAAGGTTCAACAAATCCCCCTCTTATTCGCGACCCGTATTTTATAACATCATGGTCAAATATAAAAAAGATCCTGACTATGCAAATAAATAAAATCTGCATAATCAGAACCTTTTACATCTTATGATAATATCGTCTTCAATTAAAACAATAATTTTGCATCTGTCCGCATTCCCCCGGTCATCTCTCCAGCCCCATAATTTTCTCAACCCGCACCAGATGCTTGCCCCCAAGGAACTCCGCTCCCAGATACGCGTTCACCAGCTCCCACGCCAGCTCGATTCCCACAGTCCTGGCTCCCAGCGTGATGATGTTGGCATTGTTATGCTCTCTCGCCATCCTGGCGGAAAACGTATCCGTCACCAGTGCGGCGCGGATGCCAGCCACCTTGTTTGCCGCGATACTCATGCCAATTCCCGTTCCGCATACCAGAATCGCGCAGTCATACTCATCCGCCACGACTCCCTTTGCCACTTCCACGGCCACGTCCGGATAGTCCACCTCGCTGACACTGTAAATGCCTCTATCTGCAACTGTATGACCGGCGGCGGTCAGGCGCCTTTTCAGTTCTTCCTTCATCTCGTACCCGCCGTGGTCACATCCAATTCCGATTCTCATTTTTTAATCCAGCCTTTCTTTCTCTATCTGTTTTTTCCAGATCCAGGCGGGGCAATCGTATCGCCCTGCCGTATGGAACAGGGGCATACCATAGTCTCCAGGAGCTCCTGCTTCCTGCTCCCGTCATCCTCGATCAGCTCAATCAGCCTGACAGTCCCCTGATAGCCATACTCATACCGATGGGTATCCACAGTCGTAATCTGCGGTGCAAAATATTTCAGGCATTCCACCCCATCCACTCCGAATATAGATAAATCCTCCGGAACCCTGAGTCCCAGCTCTCTGGCTGCTGCATTGCAGCCGATTGCCAGTGTATCATTGACGCACATCACCGCGGTAATCTGCGGCTGTTCCTTTAACAGCTTCCTGGTACTG
This sequence comes from Hungatella sp., assembly GCF_046966825.1. Taxonomy (NCBI): domain Bacteria; kingdom Bacillati; phylum Bacillota; class Clostridia; order Lachnospirales; family Lachnospiraceae; genus Hungatella; species Hungatella sp. The sequence goes on from NZ_JBKVCZ010000101.1 coordinate 2,293, forward strand.
CGGATTCCGTCTTCTATATAGAATCCACCGTTTACGATATACTCCGGGTGGTATAAACCGTACTGCTCCAGCGTCTTCCGGTAAAAGCCTTCCCTGCGCTCCGCCACCCAGTATTCCGGATATCCGGATATACAGCCAATATGCTTATGTCCCAACGCCGCCAGCTTGCTTAACAGGCCGTCTACCTGCTCTCCCTCGGAGGTGTAGATCAGGGGAAATTCTCCCCAGTTCATAAACTGGTTGCAGGAAATCATCTTGATGCCTGAGTCCGCAATCATCAAAAGGCGCTTTTTGGCTTCCTCTGAGATCCGCGTACTGCCGGTGATAAAAAAGCCATCCACCTTCTGGCTCGCCGCTTTGTCAATCTGCTCCACAAAATCCTGGTCCTGCCCGGATAAGTCATAGATGATGACGCTGTAATTCCTGTCTTTGGCAGCGCCCTCTACGCCCTTAATAATCTCCGGGAAAAAGGGGTTCGCGATATCTCCCACAAAAAGGGCTATGGTATAGCTGCGATTCGTCTTCAGCGATTTAGCCGCTATACTCGGTATATAGTCCACTTCCCTGGCAGCCGCCATCACCTTCTCTTTCGTTTTTTTGGTAATGCAGTCTTTTCCATTTAAGACCATGGACACAGTCGCTGTAGACACGCCCGCCACTCTTGCAATATCTTTAATTGTCGCCACACCATTTCCCCCCTTCGTCAATCTGCTGCCTGTTGTGTTCCGGCCACCCGCCGTGCTCCTTCTGCCTACTGCTCCCCGGCCGCCCGGAGCGCCAGTTCCTGATACTCCTTACAATCCTGTTCGAGACCATTTCTTCCTTCAAATACTCCAAACGCACCCGACACCAGAATATCCGCCCCGCTCTCCAGCAGTGTAACGGTATTCTCCCTGTCCACACCGCCGTCGGCTTCGATCAAATAGGAAAGGCCCAGTTCCTTCCGCATATTCTTAAGCTTTCTCACCTTGTCCACTGTTCCTTCCAGAAATTTCTGGCCGGAAAATCCGGGTTCCACGCCCATCACCAGCACAAAATCCAGGTAGGGAAGCGTCTCACGAAGCAGCTCGGGAGACTGTGCCGGATTTAACACCACACCGCCCTTCATGCCGTTCGCTCTGATCTGGCCCAGCACGCGGACCGGAAAATGAGTCGCATCGAGATGGAAGCTTACATAATCCGCCCCGGCGGCTGCCAGCGGCAGAATATAGTCCGCCGGGTTCGTCACCATTAAATGGACATCCAGGAGAAATGAGTAATTCTTCCGGATAAGCCTCACCATCCCGGTGTCAAAGCAGAGATTCGGCACATAATGGCCATCCATGATATCAATATGCAGAATCTTAATTCCTGTTTTCTCAAGTATATCTAAATCTTCCTTAAAATTCAAGGGATTCCCGCAGGCCAGTGTAGGATTAACGATCAGATCCCCTTGTCTCATAGCGTATACCTCCTCGGCTTTATCTTAAGTTTACGAACCGGGAATACGGTTTGCCGTTGGCGGCCGGTCCTTCTGCCTTACCGATGAAGCCGGCCAGAACAATCAGGCTCGCTACATACGGAATCATTTCAATAAACTCATGAGGTACCGGAAAATTCGGTATCATCTGTACATAAATCTGGATTGCCTCAAATAAGCCGAAAAACATAGCAGAGAAAAATGCACCCACAGGGTTCCATTTTCCCATAATTACGGCTCCCAGCGCCAGATAACCGCGTCCGGAAACCATCCCATCCTGGTAAAGGTTCATCTGTCCGAGAGACAGGTAAGCACCGCCCAGTCCGCCTAAGAAACCGGAAGCCAAAACTGAGAAATACCGGATCTTCGCAACACTGATACCCGCTGTTTCCGCTGCTTTCGGCTGCGCTCCCACCATGGTGATACGCAGTCCAAGCGGTGTGTGCTTCAAAATATACCAGACTACAAAGAGCATGATAAATGCAATGTAAACGAACGGTGAAAGCTTGGCTAAAAATTCTCCCACAACCGGTATGTGTGCCAGAACCGGTGTGGTCGGCAGAGCGTTTACCTGAGCCGAATTACCCGCGCTCTTAAAGATGGCATTTAGTCCCACTGCTGAAAAACCATTGGCCAGCATAACAAGAGCCATGGCGCTGATATTCTGCGCACCGCCGGCGGTTACAGCGATAAAGGAATGAATCGCCGAAATGGCAATTCCCATAATGATCGCGCATAGAACGCCGATCCAGGGATTTCCGGTGAAATAGCTGCCTACAACCGCGGCAAAAGCGCCGGCAGTCAGAATTCCTTCCAGACCAATGTTGGTAACGCCGGAGCGCTCTGACATCGTACCGCCAAGAGCGGTGAGGGCGAGAGGAGTCCCCATTCGAAGGGTTGACAGCAGCAGAATCGAAATCATACCTGTCATGCGAGTTTCCTCCTTTCGAGACGTACATGGTTAATGTAGTAACGGATCATATAATCACAGCCCAGGAAAATGATAACCAGGCCCTGGATAATATCCACGATATCCTGGGAAATCCCCAGCTGAATCTGCATGGCCAACGCACCGTTTCTCATAGCTCCCAGCAGGAAGGCTGAGAAAAAGATCGCGATCGGATTGCCGTTTGCCATCATGGCAACAGGAATTCCGTTAAAGCCGTATCCTGGAGAGAATCCCTCCATTACGCGGTACAGGCTTCCGGAAACCTCGATACCGCCTGCAAGCCCGGCCAGCGCTCCGCTTAAGACCAGCGCCATAAACATGTTCTTCTTAATGTTGATCCCGCCCACGCGGCTGGCGTTGGGATTCGAGCCCACCGCCCTCATCTCATATCCAGTGGTTGTTTTGTTAAGCAGGAACCAGCATGCGGCTATCATCACCAGCGCTATGACAAACCCCAGGTTTAAAGACAACGGCCGCGGCAGAATCTGCGGCAGCTTTGCCGTATCAGCAATTGCGGAGGTCGCGTTAAAGGTAGCCCCCGGCTCCTTAAACGGTCCGCAGACAAAATACTGAACCAGAGAAGTCGCAATATAGTTTAACATAATGGTTGCGATAACCACGTGAACATTTCTCGAATACTTTAAAAATGCAGCAATAAACGCCCAAAACATGCCTGCGATCACGGCTGCCGCCAGACAGAGCAGAATGTGAAGAGGCGCCGGCAGATGAAAGGTAAAGCCTACATAGCCTGCGGCAAACGCGCCTACCAGAAGCTGTCCCTCAGCACCGATATTAAACACGCGGCTCTTCTGAGCCACCGCTACAGCGAGACCAGTCAGGATTAACGGCACGGTCTTGGTTAAGGAAACAGTCAGCGCCACCGGAGTTCCCACTGCCCCCTTAATCAGCACAGAATACGCTTTAAATGGATTTTCTCCCATGACCGCTATGATAATGCCTCCCACAAGGAAAGCAAATACGATCGAAATAATGGAGATCGCGACCTGCATCAGAACACTGTTTAAACCATCTTTCTTTTTTTCGTTCTTTTTCTCCTTCGTCATGCTTCCTTCTCCTTTCCGGTCACATGCCCCAGCATCATGAGCCCCAGTTCTTCTCTCGTCGTCTTATGGGCGTCTACGATTCCCACAATTTTCCCTTTATGAATCACCGCAATCCTGTCACTTAAGGACAGAATCTCGTCCAGCTCCAGCGATAAGAGCAGCACAGCTTTTCCCTGTTTCTCTGCACCTGGCCTTGTGTATTATTCGATGGCACCTACATCTAAGCCTCTGGTCGGCTGAACCGCCAGAATCGCCTTCGGTCCCCGGAAAATAGCTCTGGCGATAACGATCTTCTGCTGATTTCCTCCGGACAGCGTGGAGGCTGCTGAGTCCACACCGGAGCACCGGATATCAAACTGCTCTCTCAGACTCTCTGCGGTATCAGCGATTTCCTTTTTTTTCATGATCAAACCGTGTTTCGCAAAGAGAGGTTTTCTGTGCTGCCCGAGAATCACATTTTCCGCAATGGAAAAATCCAAAACCAGCCCGTCTTTGTGGCGGTCCTCCGGAATATATCCGATTCCCATATCCTGGACCATACCTGTCGAATGATTCTTAATCGATTCACCATCCAGACGGATATCGCCTTCATCCATATTTCGCAGACCGCAGATCATCTCCACCAGTTCCTCCTGGCCGTTGCCGTCTACTCCGGCAATTCCAAGAATCTCTCCGGCTTTAACAGAAAGGCTTAAATCATCCACCTTCTTAATATTCTTGCTGTTCTTATAAGACACATGGTCTATATTTAATATTTCCTTCGGCGATGTCATCTCTTTGCGGGCGCCTCCCCCCAGGGATATATCGCGCCCAACCATCATCCGGGTCAGTTCCTCCGGCGTGGTCTCGCCGGTCTTTACCGTCCCGATCACCTTACCAAGCCGGATTACCGTTACCTGATCGGAAATTTTCATGACCTCGTTTAACTTATGGCTGATGAAAAGGATCGTCTTTCCCTGCTGTTTAAGCTTTAACAGAATCTCGCAGAACTCGTCAATCTCCTGCGGAGTCAGCACAGCCGTCGGTTCATCAAAGATGAGAATTTCCGCACGTCGGTACAGGACCTTTAAAATCTCCACTCTCTGCTGCATGGTTACAGACAGATCACTGACCTTCACCGCTGGATCGATTTTCAGTCCATACTGATCGGAAAGCTCGGCAATCTGCTTTTCCGCAGTCTTCCGATCCAGCTTAAGCGCCGATCCTGTCTCCTGGCCCGCAATAATATTCTCAGCCACCGTAAGCCCCGGAACCAGCATGAAATGCTGATGCACCATACCGATCCCCTTGGCGATGGAGTCACGGGAGCTGGTGAATTTAACCAGCTCCCCATTAATCCATAATTCTCCCGAAGTCGGCGTATATAGACCATAGATCATATTCATCAGTGTCGTCTTACCCGCTCCGTTTTCTCCTGCCAGCGCATGGATCTCCCCTTTCTTTACCGAAAAAGAAATCTTATCATTGGCCGTAAACTGATTGAATCGTTTCGTCAGTTCTTTTAATTCAATTGCATATTCCATATCGGTACCCCTCTCCTCGCTATCTGCACTTAGCTCGATACGGTTTTTTATTTCACATATGCGTTATAATCGTCTTGAGTCGCCGGAACCTTAATCGTTCCATCCACAATCTGTTTCTTAATTTCCTCTACCTTATCCTTGATATCCTGAGGAACAATATCTTTCATGGCGTCCTCTGTAGAGTACATCAAATCTACGCCGCCGTCTTTTAAGCCGTATTCACTCTTTTCGCCCTTCAGAGTTCCGTTTACCATCTTTTCAACCATAGAATAAGCAACGTTGTCCACACGTTTAACCTGGGAAGCCACGATCTTGTCAGGCATCTGGTTAAACTGTCCGTTAGCTGCTCCGAAGCTCCACTTGTCAGCGCCGGCTTCCTTAGATGCCTGGAATACGCCTAAATTGCATGCTCCGGCGGACGGTGCCACGTAGTCACAGCCATCGCTGAACATCATGGTTGCAATCTCTTTTCCCTTTCCCACATCACTGAAGCTGCCGGTATACGAGGAAGTCACCTTCACATCCTGATTGGAATACCAGGCGCCAGCCATGTAACCGTACTGGAAACGGTCCTGAATCACGCCGCTGACACCGCCGATAAAGCCGATCTTATTTGTCTTTGTTAAATATCCGCCAAGAGCGCCAAGTAAAAATGCCGCTTCGTGCTCCCGGTAACTGGACGAAACCACGTTCTGTACCCCCTCTACCTGTACGTCCAGAAGTCCAAAAAATGTATCCGGATACTCTGCCGCTACTTCCGTAACCGCGTCCTTGATTGTGGAGCTAGGTGTGATAATCAGATCACAGCCCTGCTGTGCAAGACTTCTTAAGCTGTTTGCAAAGTCCGCTACTTCCTTTACTTCCAGTGTAGTCAGTTCGATGCCGAAGTCAGCTTTTGCCTTCTCCAGTCCTTCTAATGCAACGTCATTGAAGCTCTGAGAACCGAAGCCGGCGCCGTCGGCCATCAATGCTACCTTGTAAGTCTTTTCCCCCTTTCCTTCTGCCGCTTCACCGCTTCCGGCGTCTTTTGCCGCTCCGCCTCCGCATGCCGTCAAAGAAAATGCCATTACTCCCGCCAATACTGCTGCCATTACTTTTTTCATTTTACCTTCTCCTTTATGTTTTAAATTCGTCCGCGAATATAATTTACACCCACCTGAGAGGCGGGGAAATCCTTTTTTATCTTCAATAAGATTTCAATGCCTCAAAGAAAACCTTCATCACACCGTCTCTGTCAACAGAATCAATATAGTCGATGTTTTTCTCTTCTTCGCTCTTCCTTAATATATCCTCATAGTCAATCATGGTAAAGCCTTCCGTAAGCAGTCCTTTCGTCTCAACATCTCCGTAGTACTTCGTGGAGTGAAACAGCTCCGGGTTCGTTACATAAGCCGCCGTACACAGGTCATGGATGCACAGCCCTTTAAAACGTTTGTGTCCGTTTACATTCTTTTTCTCCTGGCTCCAATAAAAGCTGCACATGGTGTAGACCATGGCCGCCACCCGATTGTCGATGGTTCCGATGGCTTCCAGCTCTTCTTCTGTTAAGTAAGCTTCTCTCGTCGTATCCAGCGGACACATATAGAATGGAACGCCGCCTTTCATAACGATACGCGCCGCTTCGGGGTCCACCCACACATTGAACGTCGCAACCGGTGTCGGATTACCGCTGAAAATGGATCCGCCCATAAACACAATCTTATCAATCTTTTCCTTACAGTCCGGATGCTTCAAAAACAGCTTCGCAATATTGGTCAGAGGAGCCAGCGCCAGAATTGTAATCTTCTCCTCCGATTCCATCAGCTTCTCATATAAAAACTCCACTCCGCCGGTCTCCACCGGGCCGTAATCCACAGGATTTTCAAATGAAAATGCTCCCAATCCGCTGTCCCCATGAATCTCACTCGCGTCGCGGTACGGGCGCTCAAGCGGCGCGGCTTCCCCTGCTGCCACTAAAACCTCGCTTCTGCCCATAAAGGCCAGGCCGTTGACGGTATTATACGTCGTATGCGGCAGGGATACATTTCCCGCCACAGTGGTCACGCCCCTGATATCCAGCTGCTTTGACGCAAGCGTCAGAACAAAGGATATCATATCATCAATTCCAGTGTCGCAGTCTATAATTACCGGTATTTTATCCATTTATTTCTTCCCCCTGTTCCCCAAAGCTTCTCAGAGCTTCGAAATAGATTTTCAAAACGCCGTCTCTGTCAACGGAGTTGATAAAGGTTACGTTTCTCTCCTCCTCCGGCACCTGTCTGATGTTCTCATAATCCAGAACTGTAAATCCAAGAGTCAATTCTCCCCCTGTCTCCACATCTCCCTGATATTTCACGGTTGTGAAAAGCCCGGGATTCGTCACATATGCAGCCGCACAGAGATCGTGGATACACAACCCCTTAAAACGCTTGTCCGCGTTGTTGCTCTTATTCACAGCGTCATTATAAAAGCGGCACATCTCATAATTCATCTGAGCAACCGGATTCTTGATTGTCCCAATGGCTTCAATATCATCGGCTGTCAAATATAAATCCCTGGTCGTATCCAGAGGGCACATATGGAAGGGAATACCGCTCTTCATCACATACCTTGCGGCCTCCGGATCGGCCAGCACGTTGAAGGTAGCAACCGGTGTCGGATTTCCGGTTCTCAGAGAACCTCCCATAAAAACGATCTTATCGATCTTTTCTCCTGCCTCCGGATGCTCCATCAGCAGTCTTGCCACATTGGTCAGCGGAGCAATCGCGAGAATCACGACCTTTTCATCAGACGCGGCCAGCAGACGCCTCATCAGCTCCACTGCCTCCACATCTTCCGGCTGTTTCGCTGTAATTTCAGCAAACTGATACGTTCCCAGTCCATTTTCACCGTGTATGTATCCGGCATCCCGAAGTGGTCTCGAAAGCGGTTTTTCCGCTCCTCTTGCCACCGGAATGTCGGTTCTTCCCATGATTGTTACTCCATTTAATGTATTCTGTGTCGTGATATCCACCACCTGATTTCCTGCCGCCGTGGTAATCCCCAGAATATTTAGTTTATCTGAGGTGAGTGTTACGGCGAAGGATATCATATCATCGATTCCTGTATCGCAGTCTATGATAACCGGGATCTTATTCATCTTTCTTCCTCCTTGTTATGAGCACTCAACGTGTCCCGCTTACTCGGACAGAGCGGCTGGCACATACTTAAAGCCGTCTCCATAAGATTTTTGGCTGTCAGTCCATAGCATTCCATCAGCTCACCCAGGTCACCGGACTGTCCGAATCGATCCTGGATACCGACGCGTTTCAAACAGCATCCGCCGCACTCAGCCAGAACCTCAGCCACCGCGGAGCCCAAGCCTCCGATTACCGAGTGCTCCTCAGCCGTTACCATATGTTTGCAGGATTTTCCGTAACGGATCAGTGTCTCTTTATCCAGTGGTTTAATGGTATGTACATTTAACACTGCTGCGTGTATCCCCTTTTCTTCCAGGGCCTCCGCCGCATGCAGGGCCTCCGCCACCATAACCCCTGTGGCGGCAAAGCACACATCCCCGCCTTCGCGGAGCACGTCAATCTTACCAATCTCCGTATGGCTTCCCTCTGCCGTCACCGTCTCGACCGGATGTCTCGACATCCGGATATAGGCCGGGTGATCCATCTCTTTCATCTGCAAGACCATGTCAAATGCCTGTCTGTAATCACAGGGGCTTAAAACCGTCATCCCCGGAAGCACCCGCATCAGTGCAATATCCTCGATTGTTTCATGGCTTCCTCCATCAGAATTCGGTGAAAGCCCCGCGTGGGTAGCCACTATCTTCACTGGTGCCTTCGAGTAACAGATCGCATTGCGGATCGGCTCATAGGCACGTCCCGCCGCAAACAGGGCAAAGGTCGATGCAAACGGCTTCAGCCCGCTGATCGCCATTCCTGCTGCCGTCCCCATCAGATTCTGCTCCGCAATTCCCATATCGAAAAACCGTTCCGGATACTTCGCTGCAAACTTACCGGAGGAAGTAGCCTTCGCCAAGTCCGCGTCCAAAACCACTACGCGTTCGTCCTCTCCCATCTTAAGCAGGGCGTCCCCATACGCCTCTCTCATTGCTGGTTCAGCCATCTCATCTTCCTCCCTTCAGTTCTTCCATCGCCGTCTTATAATCATCTTCGCTTACCTTCTGTCCATGCCAGCCCGCCTGGTTCTCCATGAAGGAAACGCCTTTTCCCTTGATCGTCTTTGCCAGAATGCAGACAGGAACGCCGTCCTCCTTAAGTGCGATAGCCGCATCCAACGCTTCAAAATCATGGCCGTCCACTTCCGTTACTTTAAAACCGTAATCCAGGAATTTTACCTTTAAGTTGCCGGAGCCCATTACTTTTTCCACCGGGCCATCAATCTGAAGCCCGTTTAAATCCACAATCACTGTCAGGTTATCCAGCTTATGGTGAACCGCTGCCGCCATGGCTTCCCATACAATGCCCTCCTGCAGCTCCCCGTCTCCCAGGACCGCATACACACGGTAGTCTTTCTTTCTCACCTTCCCGGCCAGCGCAATCCCGCAGGCGGTCGATACCCCAAGTCCCAGAGATCCGGTGCAGACATCGACACCCGGCGTCTTATTCATATCCGGATGCCCCTGAAGCACACCTCCCAGTTTTCTTAAACGTTTAAATGCTTCTTTTGAAAAAAAAACCGTGTTCAGCGAGCACAGCATACAACGCGGGGGCTGCATGTCCCTTACTGAGTACCACCCGGTCCCGGTCCTCTAAGTCCGGATGCGCTGCATCCACACGGATCCGGTTGTAAAGGCAAACCAGAATATCCGTCACCGACAGGGATCCGCCGGGATGACCGCTTCCGGCCTGGTAAAGCATCTCAATGATGTCTCTGCGCACTGCCAGAGCTTCTTCTTCCATTGCTTCATAAGATTTCAAATCACGACCTCCTTCAAAAGTATGCTGTATTATGCACTTTCAACTAACTGCTGTTATTCTATGGTCACATTATAATTCGTTTACACGTTTAAATCAATACGTAATATTTTTTTTGTAAATTATGACTGCAATATTGCATAAATCATAGTGTTACTACATTATTTTTTATGCAATCTGTATATTTTTCTTTCATACTCCTTTTATTCGGTCCATTAGAATGCTATTTCTCTTTAAACATGTAAAAAGCGCTCTTACGAACTGAAAAAAGCCCCCGGCAGCAACTGCCGGGGGCCAATCTGACACATCTTATTCTTATAACTGAGGACCTGCGGAAACTAAAGCTTTTCCTGCTTCATTCCCCTCATATTTTGCAAAGTTCTTAATGAAACGCTGAGACAGATCTTTTGCCTTTGTCTCCCACTCGGAAACTTCAGCATATGTATCGCGAGGATCAAGGATCTTAGGATCTACGCCCGGAAGCTCTGTCGGAATCTCAAAGTTGAAGTACGGAAGCTGCTTTGTCGGTGCGTTTGCAATAGAACCATCCAGGATCGCGTCGATGATGCCGCGGGTATCCTTGATAGAGATACGCTTGCCGGTACCGTTCCATCCGGTGTTGACAAGGTAAGCCTTTGCGCCGCTCTTCTCCATCTTCTTAACAAGCTCCTCTGCATACTTTGTCGGGTGCAGCTCTAAGAAAGCCTGGCCGAAGCAAGCGGAGAAGGTAGGTGTAGGCTCTGTAATTCCACGCTCTGTACCAGCAAGCTTTGCTGTAAATCCAGACAGGAAGTAATACTGAGTCTGCTCTGGTGTCAGGATCGATACTGGAGGAAGTACGCCGAACGCATCTGCTGACAGGAAGATTACATCTTTTGCTGCAGGAGCTGCGGAAACCGGGCGAACGATCTTCTCGATATGGTCGATCGGGTAGGATACACGTGTATTCTCTGTCACGCTCTTATCGTCGAAATCAATCTTGCCTTCAGAATCAAGGGTAACGTTCTCTAACAGAGCGTTGCGCTTAATTGCATTGTAGATATCCGGCTCGGATTCTTTATCCAGGTTGATAACCTTAGCGTAGCAGCCGCCTTCGAAGTTGAATACGCCGTTGTCATCCCAGCCGTGCTCGTCATCACCGATCAGGAGACGCTTCGGGTCTGTGGAAAGTGTGGTCTTGCCTGTTCCGGAAAGTCCGAAGAAGATAGCGGTATTCTCGCCGTTTAAATCTGTGTTGGCAGAACAGTGCATGGAAGCAATGCCCTTTAACGGCAGATAGTAGTTCATCATGGAGAACATACCCTTCTTCATCTCTCCGCCGTACCATGTATTTACGATTACCTGCTCGCGGCTGGTGATGTTGAACATGGAAGTTGTCTCAGAGTTCAGACCTAACTCTTTGTAATTTTCTACTTTTGCTTTGGAAGCATTGTATACAACGAAATCCGGTGTAAAGTTCTCAAGTTCTTCTGCTGTAGGCTGGATGAACATGTTCTTTACGAAATGAGCCTGCCATGCAACCTCAACGATGAAACGGATTGCCATACGGGTATCTTTATTCGCTCCGCAGAATGCGTCTACAACGAAAAGTCTCTTGCCGGAAAGCTCTTCCTGTGCAATTTTCTTTACTGTATCCCAGGCTTCCTGGCTGGCCGGGTGATTATCATTCTTATATTCATCAGAAGTCCACCATACAGTGTCCTTTGAATTCTCATCCATGACAATGTACTTATCTTTAGGTGAACGTCCTGTATAAATACCCGTCATAACATTAACTGCACCAAGTTCACTTACCTGGCCTTTTTCATAGCCTTCCAGTTCTGGTTTCGTCTCTTCTTCAAATAATGTTTCAAATGAAGGGTTGTAGACGATTTCTGTTGTTCCGTTGATACCATACTGACTTAAATCGATTTCTGCCATTTTATTCAACCTCTCTTTTCTGTATTAGTGTATAGTAACCAAATAGTTTATTTGATATTACCTATACCTTGTAAGTTACACGCCATAGGCTAATACTTACTTTATTACAAATAATCGAAATAGTCAATAATCCATTTCATTTCTTTTGTTATTTTTTTTACAATCTTCCAGAATCAGCCGCGCAAATAAGACAAATCTGATAGTGATTTTCATTTCCACCGTTTCCGGTAGGCCAGAGGCGTCACCCCCTCCATCTCCTTAAACACCTTGATAAAGTACTTATCGCTCTGGTAGCCCACCTTCAAATAGATCTCTGATACCAGCATATCGGTCTCCAGAAGAAGCTTTTTCGCCTCCTTCATCCGCTGCTTCGTTACAAAATCCGTCACGGTCGTATTCATCTCCCGCTTAAACAGCGTGGACAGATACGCCTTGCTCACATGGAGCGCCCCTGAAATGTCATTTAAAGAGGCCGCGCCGTCCAAGTGGCTGCTTATGTATTCCACGGCCTGGGATATCAGCTGGTTCTCGCTGGAGGGCGGAGTTTCCACCAGTTCCGGGAACTCCTTCACGATCTTCTGCGCCATCTTCATCTGGCTGCGCTTCTTCAGCTCTCCGATGGCCAGCTCCGTCTCCTTTAATATCTCCTCAATCGAAAATGGCTTCACGATGTAATTCTGAATCTGGTAATGGATCAAATCCCTGGCTATGGCAAAGTCTGTCATGGCCGTCAGAATAATCACAGGCATCTCATACCCCTGTTCACGAATCCGGCGAACCAGCTCGGAACCGTCTACCTCCGGCATGCGGATATCCGTAATGATAATATCCGGAACCCGTTCCTCCAGAAGCTCCAGCGCCTCCCGGCCATTTTCAGCGGTCATAATATCAGAAACCTGGGGCTTATAGCAGAGGATGGCATTCTTCATGCCATACAGAATATTCCGCTCATCCTCCACCAGCATTACTGTATAGGTCCGTTCCATGGTTTCCCCCCTTCTCCGTCAGTCTTTATCGGTCTGTTTCCATTCCGGTCCCTTCTCTGCGGTACACCGCATACTTAAAATACGCCTTTGCGCTGCGGTACGCCATGTCATGGCATCCCAGTCCAACCATGGCTCCCGTGTAAGCCCCTTCCTCCGGATACTCGTCAGACAGAAGCGAGGCATCCAGCGTATTTCCCGCCTGCTGCCACACCCCCTCCTCCAGGCTGTAGTAGCAGGAAGCCTCTGTCCGGCGCACCACCAGCTTAAGCCGGATGCTCCGCCCCTCCGGCACCGCAATGCCGCAGTCAGGCACATACTCCGTCTTTCCCCGGTTCATCCGCATCACATCGAGGATCTTCTGTCCGCTCTGTCCGCAGGTCACACGAAGGTAGTAAAAATCACACTCGTCATAAAAATACAGAATTCCCGCCATCTGCCGCTCCGAGGATGGTTCAAAATCCAGTTCGGTCTCAAAGCTGAACGCGAAATCCTCCTGTCTCCGCGCAACCAGGCTCTGTTCAAACCTGGAATTGGGAGAATCCTTTCCCGTCAGACGCAGACAGCCCGGACGTTCTGTGAGTGACAAGGCCTCCCCCCAGAGGCACTCGGAGCGAAAAGAAATCCGGGCTTAAATCCGGCCCCTGGAACGAATACCGGATCTCCTCCTCCAGTTTCCGTTCCACCGGCCACGATACCGGAACGCGTACCTGCGGTTCCTTTCCCCCATCCGCAAGACAGAGCCATCCGTCCTCTGTCCATTTCACATGCTGGACCGCCGTCTCTCTCCCGAGAATGCACCGGCGAAACGGCGGCAACGGCCGGCCGCATAAATGCACCATATACCACTCCCCATCCGGCGCCTCCACGAGATCAGCATGTCCGGCCTTCTGTAAAGGAAGTGTCAGATCATTTCTTGACGTTAAAACAGGATTATAGGGCGACAGCTCGTAGGGACCGCCGATCCTCTCCGACCGGCCCATGGTAACCGCGTGGCCATATTCCGTCCCGCCTTCCGCAGTCATGATATAGTAAAAGCCATCCTTCCGGTAGAGGTGAGGTCCTTCCGGAGCTGTCAGCCCGCTGCCCCCGAATATCTCCGTCAGCGGCCCCGTCATTTTCTTTAAAACAGGGTCGTATTCCTGCAGGGCAATCATCTGAACGCGCATCTTCCGGTAATGCCTTACAATGCTGACCACCCATTTTCTCCCGTCTTCATCATGAAACAGCGACGGATCAAAGCCCATGCTGTGCAGATAGACGGGTTCTGACCACTCCCCCCGGATATCCGAGGCCGTCACCAGATAATTATGGCAGTCCATAAATTCGTACCAGTGTGTCCTCACATTGGTATAAACCAGGTAGAACACGCCGTTGTCATAGGAAAGACAGGGGGCAAACACTCCGCCGGAGGCGTCATTACCCTTCATGTCCAGCTGGGAGACACGGTCCAGCGGCCTGGCCGCCAGCTCCCAGTTCTGTAAATCTGTGGAATGGTAGATACAGACACCCGGGAACCATTCAAACGTGGATACGGCCATATAATAATCCGCTCCCACCCGAATGATGGATGGATCCGGATGGAATCCGGGTAAAACCGGATTAACAATATAATTTTCCATCGTATTCCCCCGTTCAGCTCTTCACCGCGCCCGACACCATACCAGCCTGAATCTTTCCTGACATCAGGATATAGACTATGATAATCGGTATCGCGGAAATAGTCAACGCCGCGCTGACCGCAGCGTAGTTTGTATTGTACGTTCCCTTTAACGCCAGAAGGCCTACCGGCAGTGTCTTCTTAAGCGGGTCAGAGATGATGATATTGGCAAATATGAACTCGTTCCACACACTGATGGCCGTCAATATCCCAATGGTGGAAATCACCGGCTTGGCCAGCGGCAGAAAGATGTAGAGAAACATCCGGATGACACCGCATCCATCCATTCTCGCCGCCTCCTCCAGTTCCATGGGAATCTGCTGGTAGTGGCCGTAAGTCAGGAAGATGGCCAGCGGCAGTCCCGACGCCACATAGGGAAAGAGCAGGGCCCATAAGCTGTCCAGCCATCCCAGTCCGTTCATCATGCTGTATAGAGGAACGAGAGTACAGTGAACCGGAATCATCATGCCTGCAAAAAACATTCCAACCAGAAGTCCGCCCCCCTTAAATGGAAAACGGGCCACCATGAAGGAGAACGCACAGCTTAGAATAATGACGATAAAAAGCGTTGCGATGGTGATCACAATGCTGTTTATCATGTAATCCTGGATTCCTTCTTTCCAGGCCGTCACGTAATTGACAAACTGAGGATTCTTGGGTATGGACCACGGATCTGCAAAAAAGGATACATTGTCCTTTAAAGAGGACACGACCATCCAGATCAGCGGATACGTGGTGACTGCCGCCTGAATTGCCAGAATGAGATACAGAATCCATTTTCCTGGTGATATACTGCGTTTTTTCATTAGGAAACCTCCTTCGGTGATATTTAATCGCTGGCCGATGACGGAGCCAGTATCTTGTTATAGAGAACAATAAAGAAGATTCCCAGAACCAGCAGAAGCACCGCCACCGTGTTCGCATAGCCGATCCTCATGGAATTGAACGCATTCTTTACCACATAGGAAGCCAGAACCTCGCTGGCATGGTTCGGTCCTCCGTTTGACATAATGTAGACTAAGTCAAAGTATTTTAAGGAGTTGACCGTGGCCAGTATCAGGGTCAGACGGATCACCGGCCACATCAGAGGCAGTTCAATGTAACGGAACAGCTTTAGGACACCGGCTCCATCCAGCCTGGCCGACTCCAGCACATCCTCGGAAATGTTATGCAGGGCCGTATAATAGATCAGAATATAATTGCCGATAAACTGCCAGACCACCACCGCAATGATACATCCCAGCGCCAGCTTCATGTCCCCCAGCCAGATCTGCTGCAGCTGTTTTAATCCCACCGCCTCCAGAAGACCGTTTAACAGTCCGAAGTTGGGATCGTAGATCTGCCCCCATAAGATACCGATCATGGAGGAGGACAGCACCACCGGAAGGAAGTACACGGTCCGGAAAAATCCCCGTCCCTTCAGCTTCCGGTTAAAAAGAATGACGGAAAACGCCATGCCGATGGGCAGCTGAAGCAGAACGCACCAGAATGCCATCTTCAGGGAATTGGTAAGGGACTTCCAGACGACCGGATCCTTAAACAGTTCCCTGTAATTATCGAAGCGGATAAACACCTTGGCGGTCACGCCATCCCAGCTGAAGAAGCTGTAATAGACCGCCATCAGGACCGGCACGATCACCGCCGCAAAAAACCACAGAACCGCAGGCAATATGAAGAGGCACCGCACCGCAGGATGTATTTTTTTCATACTCTGCACCTATTCCTTTCGGAGCCGCGTATTCGGAGGTGTTCCGTGCGCGGCCCCAATGTTGTACCAATTAGTGAAATCTATTTGATCTTTGCAAGCTCCGCCTTAACGTCGGCGTTGTCTTCCGCAACAATAGCGGTTAATGCGTTTAATAGGTTCTCCGCCTGTTCCGGAGGCAGGGCCTGATCCGTATACGGAATGAAGCCTTCCACACCGTCGGATACGTACTGGCTGAACTGGTATGCCAGCGGATCCATGTTCTCTTCCTTCGGGGATACCTTCACGGTCGAGAAGGTTCCTGTGCGCTCTACACTTAAGGTCTGCTCTTCCTCACTCATCATGTACTTTAAGAACTTCACAACCGCGTCTTTATTCTTCGTTGACCTGCTGATCGCCAGGGTATTAGCAACGCCGCCGTATAAGTAGCCGGCCTCGTCCTCTTTTCCGCCCTCTACCACCGGGAATGGGAAATAGGAGAAATCCTTTGCGCGCTCCGGGTCTTCCGTAAAGGTCGGAATCGACCAGGAACCGGTAATTAAGATTGCGCCCTTACCTGCCGCGAATAAGGCTTCTGCCGTCGTAGCATCTACGGACATGCAGCCATTGATAAAGCCTTTCTTCGCCAGAGCCTTGATTTCCTCGCCAGCCTGTACATATGCGTCTTCCGTGAAGTTCTTATCTCCGGAACACACCTCATTGTAGAGATTGACACCACCGATTCTCTGTGCCAGGTAGGAATACCAGCCGAGAAGCGGCCAGCGGTCCTTGGCTCCCACGATAATCGGTGTCACGCCCTTATCAGACAGTGTGTTGATCACGCCCTTTAAGTCCTCAAATGTCTTCGGCACTTCCACTCCGTTCTCCTCGAAGATGGCCTTGTTATACCAGACTGCCATACACGTAATGGAGGTCGGCGCGCCGTAGACCTTGCCGTCATAGGAAACCGCATCTAAGCTGCCCGGCACAAAGGTATCGCGAAATGCCGTGTCCTCCTCAAAGACGGAAGATAAATCTTCCACATTTCCGGAGTTTACAAGCGTCTTAAACTGCTCCCCCACCCAGTATCCGAAAATATCCGGCAGATTGTTGGCACTTACCACAGTCTTAATCTTAGTCTTGTAGGCCTCGCCTTCCATTCCCTCATATTTTACCGTAATTCCCGGGTTCTCTGCTTCGAACCTCTCGATCATGGCCAGCTTGGCCTCACGGTCCCACACGCTGCCGACCGTGTCCCAGTATGTAATCTCCGCGGCTTCCTGGCTGGCCGCTGTTTCGCCGCCCGCCTCCGCCTTACTCTCTTCATCTGCCGCATTTTCCGTGGCCGCCGCTGCGGCCGTCTCCGTACCTGCTGTAGTCTCCTGCTTTCCTGATGCACAGCCAGTGAGTGATGTAACTCCCAGCGCTGCTGCACAGACGATTGCTGCTAATCTTCTTTTCATCTGTAAATCCCTCCTTCATAAGATATATTTAGTATATAATAGACAACAAAGAAAGAAACCACACTATTTTTTTGTAAAATTCCACTATTTTTTCTTCTTGATGCATATCTTTTGATTTTACTATATGAATTTGATATGATGATGCTGTAACACAAAAATACGCTGGTCCACACGCAACCGGAGGCGCCATGAAACAGAAACTGAAATTATTGGGAAATACCACGTCGGGGCAGATCTTCATCTCCTCCATGCTGGTGATGGCCATCGCCTTTCTCTGCATCGGCGGTTACTTATATAAAAATATGTCCGGCTACATCCTTCAGCAGTCTTCCAAATATATAGAAATCACAGTCAAGCAGGCTCAGGAGCGTTTTAACTCCTCGCTGACCGAGATGGATTCATCTCTTCAGCGTCTCTGCAACGACCTGGCGGTCCAGACCATTTTAAACGACTATAATCAAAACGCGTCATTTTCCTCGGAGAGTTTTTCCACGCTCCGGTTAAAGACCATGAATACGATCAATTACGCGGACAACTTAGAATCCATCGAACTCTACAGTAAAAAGGCCCAGATTTATCCTTACACCAAGGAGCCGCTCTCTGCCGCCATCCCGGAGACCGCCCTCGCCCTGGCCGACGAATACAACGGTAAGGCCGTATGGCTGCTGTCAGAATCGGAGTCCGGAGGCGGCCACACCATCATGGCGGTCAAGCGGATTCTCCTGGCGGACTACGCCTTTGAACATGGCGGATACGTCGTGGTTCATTTGAAGCCGGATTTAATGGACTCCATCGCCCAGGATTTAAACGCGCTGGGCGACTGCACGCTGGAGCTGACCGACTGCGCCGGCACCCGTGTTTCCTACGGAAAGACGTTAAAAGACATGAACCCGGACGCCTTCGAACGGAATTACCAGCTGGCCGATTCCACTTCATCGTACTCCGGCTGGACATTTTCCATCTATATTCCGAAGGAACTGACCTCCAATGATATCTCCTGGATGAGCGGCATCGTGATCTACGGCTTTCTCATCGGAACCGGCGTATTCCTGATCTGCAGTCTCTTCATTGCGCGTATGATCTCAAAGCCCTTGTCGGACATGAGAAAGTCCATGGTGATCGCCGACGGAAAGCTGCAGGCCAACGACCGGCATTACTCCAATTCCGACATCAATGAACTGAACATCCATTACAATGCTCTGGTGGAAAAGAACAACCGTCTGATCGAGCAGGTATTTGAAAAAGAGCTTTTGCGGACCAAGGCGGAAATCACCGCGCTGCAGTCCCAGGTCAACCCTCATTTCATCATCAATGCCCTGGAATCGGTCTACTGGAGCCTGATCCAGAAAAATGACATGGACAATGCCGGAATTCTCATGGCCATGGCCAAGCTGTTCCAATACATTTTAAAGGGGAGCGACCGCATCACCATCGATCAGGAACTGACCTTTGTAGAACAGTATTTGCAGGTGGAGAAGTTCCGGTTTGGGGACCGTCTGACCTGGGAATACCAGGTGGAGCCGGAGGTGCGCTCCATACAGATTCCCAAGCTGCTCATTCACCCGCTAGTAGAAAATTCCATGAAATACGCGGTAGAGACCAGCTCTTCACCGGTTCACATCGTCATACGCATTGTGGAAAATGGCGACGGCTGTGTCATATCCGTCACCGACAACGGACCCGGCATCGATCAGGAAACCATGGAGCGGATCCAGGAATCCTTTAAAAATACGAATCCGGTAGGCTCGGTCTCCAAAAGTTACGGCCTGGCCAACCTCTATAAGCGGATCAGGCTCTATTTTGAAAAGTCGTCGGAGCTCACCATCGAGTCAGAACCAGGAAGCCGCCGTACCACCGTAACCATGAGTATTCATACAAACAATTTATCATAATACAGGAGGAATTCACATGAAAACAACCGTAGCCATCGTCGGCCTTGGAAGCCGGGGAAGAATCACCTATGCGCCATTTGCCTCGCTTCACCCGGACAAAATGGAGATTACTGCAGCCGCGGATATCGATCCCGGCGCCCTTCGGGAGACCGCCGAGACGTACCACATTCCGGAGGAGCACTGCTTTGCCAGTGCGGAGGAGCTGCTGGCCCAGCCCAAGATGGCCGATGCCGTCTTTATCTGCACCCAGGACCGCGATCACGTCTCCCAGGCGCTTACCGCTCTGGAAAGAGGATACCACATTTTGATGGAAAAACCCATCTCCCCCGATCCCTCTGAGTGCCGTCAGCTCCTGGAAGCGTCGAAAAAATACGACCGGAAAATCGTTGTCTGTCACGTGCTCCGCTATACGCCATTTTTCTCGAAGATGAAGGAACTGATTGCTTCCGGCATCATCGGCGACGTCGTCACTATCCAGGCCATCGAGAACGTGGGCTACTGGCATCAGGCGCACAGCTTTGTCCGCGGAAACTGGAGAAACAGCGAGACAACCAGTCCCATGTGCCTCCAGAAGACGTGCCACGATTTCGACCTCTACTTATGGCTGGCAGACAAGACGCCGCTGCGCGTTTCGTCCATGGGTAACACCTATTTATTCAAGGAATCCTGCGCTCCGGAAGGCGCTGCGCATCGCTGCCTCGACGGCTGTGCTGCCAAAGACTCCTGTCCCTTCGACGCGGAAAAAATCTACGTTACCAACGAAAAGACCGGAATCGCCTGCGGCCACACCGAATGGCCGGTGGACATTTTAGCCCTCCATCCGACGACGGACACGATCTACGAAGCCATAAAGACAGGCCCCTACGGCCGCTGTGTCTACCATTGTGACAACAACGTGGTGGACCATCAGGTGACCAACATCGAAAACACCGACGGGAGCACCATTAATTTCACCATGAGCGGCTTTACCAGCGACGGTGCTTCCCGATACTGCAAGATCATGGGTACCAAAGGCGATCTCACCGGCGACATGTACAAAAACACCATCGAGATCGGTCTCTTTGGAAAACCGCGTCAGATCATCGACATCTCCCAGCTGGCCGAGGATTTCAGCGGCCACGCCGGCGGCGACAACCGCATGCTGGAAGAATTCCTCGACATGCTTCAGACCGGAAAAGAGCCGGAAGGAATCACCTCGCTGGAGCAGTCCATTAACAGCCATCTCGTCGCGTTTGCGGCGGAGGAGTCGAGACTTTCCAAGGGGAAAGTGATTGAGATTTAGAAGAATAACCTCAGTATTTTACTGATCTCCAGAACTGTCAACAGAGAAAAAATTTTTTTCTCTATTGACAGTTCTTTCATTCCCGCATATACTTTTATCATAAACTTATAAAAGTTTCCGACAAAAGTTTCAAGGAGGCGTTCTTATGGATACATTAACCGCCAGACCACGGCTTTTAAAACAGGCGAATCTTTCACTGATCCGCAGAGTGATCAAAAACAGAGGTACTGCGACCAGGGCGGAAATCGCCGGTGAGACGCAGATCAGTTCTACGACGGTCCGCTCTCTCCTGGCCGAGATGCTGGAAAACGGGGAAATCGAAAGCATTGGATATGACGAATCCAGCGGTGGGCGAAAGGCAGAACGGTACCGCTTCAAGCCGGATAAGTACTACGGCGCGGCGGTCTGCATCTCGGGCAGTGAGATGTACGGACTGCTTGTAGGAATCTGTGGAGAGATTTTAGAGACTTGCCGACTGGAGTTTACGGGCGACGACTACGAGCCGGCCATCACCGCGTACCTCGATGAACTCATGACGCGAAAGGATATCAAGTCCATCGGAATCGGCGTTCCGGGCATCGTCGAAGACGGTTCGTTCTGGAAAGGGAGCGGCAGCAGCGACGAATTATGCCGCCATGACTTAGGAGACCGCCTCGCCGGGCGGTATCACATTCCCATTGTTATGGAGAATGACTTAAATGCCACAGCCATCGGCTTCGGCCGCTGCTATGCCAGGGAATTTCCCTGCGAGGCCCCGGATCTCACGAATATGGCGTATCTTCACCTGGAAAAAACGTGTGTCAGCGCCGGTTTCATCGTCGGCGGGCGGGTCGTCCGCGGCTTTCGCAATTTCGCCGGGGAGCTGGGACTTGTTCCCATGGAGGATGGCCGGATTCTCGACGAATGGCTGATGGAAGCAGCGGATGACAAAGCTTACACCAATCTGATAATCCGTATCATCGGCTGGATCTGCGGCATTTTAAATCCTCAGTATGTCGTTCTGGGCGGCCCCGATCTGCGCAAAGACTGTATCGGTCCCATCAGCGACGGCTTCTCCGCTCTTCTTCCGAGACACATGTCCGCGGAGATTCTGTATTCGGCCGATCTCTGGCACGATTATCACGACGGCATGGCGTATTTAACAGCCGGGAAAATCTTTGACGACGTTCAGTTTATAAAGGAGCAGCCATGAAACCCCGGCCCGGGAGTGAGGGCCTGCCGGACTCCCGTCCCCGTACCTGCTTTCTCGTCCAGGCCGGATTCGGCACAGCGTTCACGTATCTGACCAGCGGCGTTTTCTTAAGCGGCCTAGCAATTCTTATGGGAGCCGGTGACATTCTGGTCAGTTATTTAAGCGTTATCGTCAATATCTGCGGTGTGCTGATCCTCGTATTTCCAGCATTTCTGGAGCGATTTACCAGCCGCAAAAAAATGACGGTAGCACTCACGATCCTTTCCCGCCTGGCAACACTTTTCCTTGTCACCATACCGGTTCTGTTTCCAGCCAGGGTGCAGCTTTACGTATTCGTCCCCACCGTCGTCGCTGCCTTCGCACTTCAGGCCCAGACGACAGTGATGCTGAATCAGTGGATGCTGGGTTTTATCGATGACAAAAGGAGCGGCCGGTACATTTCCCTAAGACAGACGCTGACGCTCACAGTCACAGTGGTTCTGTCGCTGGCTGGCGGCCGTTTTATGGATCTCATGGGAGGGAAATACATCGGTTTCGCCATCCTGTTTGCCGCTGCAGCCCTGATGGGAAGCTTTGAAGTGATTCTCCTGGCAGGAACCCCCGACGGGGAGCCGTACCAGTCCTCCAGCAGAGGCTGCCGCTTCCGGGACATCGCCGGACTGCCTCTCAAAAACCGATGCTTTACAGGCTTTGTGGCTTACATCTTTATCTTTTACCTGCTGCTTACCATTTCCGACAGCTATACCATGGTTTACATGATGAAATATCTGGCGCTCCCCTATCAGATCGTGACCGGACTATACATGATCATCTCTCTGCCGCAGATCGTTCTGCTCAGTTTCTGGGGAAGGTTAAGCGACCGCTGCGGCCATGAATTCACTTTAAAAATGTCCATATGGTTCTTTGCAGGAGAGACTCTGTTCATGTCCTTCGCCAACGCTCAGAACTGGTACCTTTTTATTCCGGCCGCGTTTCTCATATCCTCGGCCGCCAACGCCGGATTTGTGATCTCCGTATTTAACCGCAGATACGAACTGATGCCAGCGGATAACCGGATTGTCTATGATAATTTTTATACGGCAGCCATCGGTCTCGGCTCCATTCTCGGCCCGCTGACTGGAGGCTCAGTCAAAGGATTGATCGACGCCCGCACCGCAGCGGCCGGTTCTGCTGCGATTGGGTCTGCAGTGGCCGGTTCCGCCGCATTTACCGGTATCCGGGTTCTCTATCTGATTTCAACCGCAGGAATTCTTCTCCTGCAGTTTACTTACTTTTATTTTCGCAGGCGGCAGAAAATTCGGGAATCACAGAAACATTAAACCGCCCTCGTTTTCATCCTTCACAGAGTCCCAGCCATACCAGATAATATATCCATCAAAGAAACAGAAGGGAGATCTTCAATGTCAAAGCTTGATTTACACATCCATTCAGCCGCCAGTGACGACGGAGAATACACACCGCAGGAAATCATTGCAATGTCCAGGGCACAGGGCATGGAGTTAATCGCCATAACGGATCACAACTCGGTCCGCAGCGTCGCCGCGGCCCAGTCAGAAGCCCTTTCGGCCTGTGCCGCCTCCGGCCTTCGCGTCATCTCCGGAGTCGAGCTGGACTGCACCCATAAAGGCAGGAACTTCCACCTGCTTGGATACTGCTTCGACCATACGCGAAAGGAGTTCTCGCAGATCGAACAGGATATTCTGGAGCAGGAGAAAATGGCGGCCAGAGAGAAAATCCGATTATTTCAGAGCGCCACAGGAATCCCGGTCGATGAGGATGAGGTCCTGACAGCCTCCAGCGACGGCGTCGTTCCAGGCGAATTAATCGCGGATATTCTCCTCGCCCAAAAAGAAGCCCCGCAATATGAAATACTCCGCCCATATCTTCCGGGCGGAGCAAAAAGCGACATGCCAAATGTGCGGTTTTATTGGGATTTCTTCTCAGAAGGTAAGCCCGCCTATGTACCGGTCCACTACATTTCCCTTGCCGACGCCGTG